>USPP01000086.1 GCA_900556615.1 uncultured Eubacteriales bacterium | reverse complement strand
ATACAGAGCTTCCCGACCATCGCGGAGATCCGGAATATGAGGCGTCATGGCGTGAGATTATTGAATTTCATGATAAAGTTGAGGTGTATCAGAAGCGGGAGCTTGCAGAAAAAGGATATATCTCGGGGTTTACTTTTTTTGAATGATGATATGATGAAAGGAATCAAGTTATGAAAAAATTGTATTTATTATTGACGGCTGCAGCGGCATTGTTTCTGCTTTGGGGATGTAAAAACGGTTCGGAAACTCAGACTCAGAGCGGAACAGGCAATTCCTCTTCGTTAAGTGACAGTGAGAGTGCTTCCGATACTGCTGCAACGGAAGAAGGATTTCTCTTTATTTATAATGAGAAGAAAGTTTATTGCAATCAGAGCGCAGAGGAAGCGCTCTCTGCATTGGGGGAATACGACAATAAATTTGAGTCTCCCTCCTGTGCTTTCAACGGGGTGGAGGTTACTTATTATTATTCTGCTATTCAGCTTACCACGTATACCGACGGAGAGGCACCCGAAAGAGTATTGTCAATCTATCTTCAGGATGATTCGGTAACTACCGCAGAAGGTATAACGATCGGAGACAGTGCAGATAAGGTGAAAGCGGCATACGGAGAACCTACCGAGAGCGGCGAGAACAGTATGGTGTTTTTCAAGGAGGGAACCAAGCTTACTTTTATATTGAATGAGGACGGTGTTTCGTCGATCATGTATTCCCTTGCTGACGATTAAGGAATCACCGAATAAAACGTCAACGGATCTTTCCGGCAGATTGATTGCCCGATTGCCCGGCATCGTTAAAAAAGCTTGACTATTAAGGCAATGCTGCCGGATTCTTGCAGTACAGATGTGCAGTCGTATTTTTCGTCAGACGATATCAATTGAGGAGGCATGTAAGAGCGACTTCTCTGCTGACAAAATTTGTGAAGTATGACGGAAAAGGGATAAGCAGATATGCTGTCAAGGCGCAAGCCGTGAGACCAGCGGTGTTGCCTTAACCATATTCCTGCATTTTTACCTTGCCGCTCATAAAATTATCTCGGGAATCTGCATGGCCGATTGATTCAGCGATTTCATAAGAAATAAATGATAAGAAGATTTTTGGGGGCTTTGGCGTAATGTCGAAGTCTCCTTTTATCATTGTCGGTTATATGACGTACATCTCGTCTCGGTTGGCGTATGTCCGAAAAATTTTTTGTAAGCCTTTGAGAAATACCCTGCGTCCGAAAAACCGCATTCAAAAGCTATATTTTTTATCGGGATACCGCTTTCCAAGAGAAGCTTATCGGCATGACTAAGCCGAATTTCTGTGAGGAACTCTGAAATGGAAATACTGTATTTTTTTTCAAAGCTGTTTATCAAATGAGTTCTGCTGCACAAAAATTTTCCGCAAAGCATTTTGAGCGTGATTTTTTCCCTGTAATGCTCGGAAATATAGCTGTATACCGATTCTGCAAGATCACGGTTTTTTACATTTATAATGTTGGAGAGCGTTATATATCCGGCAAAAACCGACATAATGTTCGCATATGTTCTCATCATTTCTTCACTGACCTTTGAAATTTTTTTCGCAGCAGAAAGGGCGGAGGTATCCGAATGGATAGCCTTGTCGGTTAAATATTTATCAGCTTTTCCTACAGCTTCCTTTAAATCCTCTTCGGTATTTCCCAAAACCTGTCCCATCATCAGATAGCCAACGGGAATTTCATATCGATAAAGCGGACATACGGCTTCATACAGACCAAAGGGACATTTGTATATAATAAGTCCGTGAGCATTATCGGAACGGTGAAAAGCATTTTGATCGCTTTGCTTACATATTTTCTCTGCTTCTTGAGAGTAATGGAGACAACGGCAGAATTCCAGCGGATTTTCAGGAAATGAAGCGATTTCTTTAAAGTCTCGGTCGTGAATAGAAATTCTGAAGCCCGTAGCATGATGCAGTTCACGCAGTAAGGCAGCAATATCCGGTTGTTTCATAATATATCTCCGGTTGAACAATAATTTGTGTACTATTTTACTATATATTATACTTTTTTTTATTGAAAAGTCAAGAACGGCGGTGTATAATGATTAGTGTAAAATTTTCAACATAATAGGATAGCTGCAGAGTCATTTGTTTCTACGACCGTTATTTTTGTTATTCAACAATCGAAAAGAGATACTCGATTATGATGATTTTATCCTCAGAGGGGAAATAAGGGTTGTTTTAACGTTCGGAGCGGCGGGAAAGGATGGTTTTAAAATGGCAACAGCAACACTTGTGGTAATGGCAGCGGGTATGGGAAGTCGATTCGGAGGCTTGAAGCAGCTTGAGCCTGTCGGAGCGGATGGTGAGATGCTTCTTGACTATTCGGTATATGATGCAATACGTGCCGGATTTGACAAGGTGGTTTTTGTAATTAAAAAGAGTATCGAAAAGGATTTTAAAGAGCTTGCAGGAGACAGAATTGCGGGCAATACGGAGGTAGAATATGTTTTCCAGGAGCCCCCGTCTCATCGCCCAAAACCGTACGGAACGGGAGAGGCGATTTTATGTGCGGAGAAGTCTGTCAGCACTCCATTTGCCGTAATAAATTCAGATGATTTTTATGGTGCTGATGCTTTCAGAAAGATTCGAGCCGGTCTTAACAATACTTCCGATTACTGTATGGTAGGCTATCGCCTTGAAAACACTCTTTCCGACAACGGTGCGGTTTCTCGCGGAGTATGTGATATCAGGGAAGGCTGTCTTACCGATATAAATGAGCATACATCTCTTACTAAGGAGTCCGGACTTGATCCTGCAACAGTTGTTTCAATGAATATGTGGGGACTTCAGCCGGATATATTTCCGGAACTGAAAAGGCAGTTTGGAGAATTTCTCAAGACCGCGGATATTAGCAAGGATGAATTTCAGATACCGAAGGTTATTGACAAGGTGATAAAGAGCGGAACTCATAAGGTTAAGGTTTACAATACTTCGGAGGTTTGGTACGGGATGACTTATCGTGAAGATAAGCAAAAGGTGGTCGAGGCGATAAAAAGAATGACCGATAATGGTATTTATCCTGCGGAGCTTTGGAAATGAGAGATTTGAGAGAAATTTGTACACACTTTGCTTTTGAGGGAAGACTTATACATACTGAGCCCTATGGCTGCGGTCATATAAACGACACGCATTGTCTCTGGTATGATCGAGGAGGCTATCCTCCTGTCAGATACATTCTTCAGCGAATTAATACGGAAGTATTTCGTGATGTGGACGGACTCATGAATAACATTTTCTCTGTTACTGAACACATAAGAACAAAGCTGCTCTTAAACGGGGAGGCTTCCGATCGAGGAACGCTGACTATTGTTCCCACGGACTCCGGTAAGCTGTATTATACTTCTTCTGATAAAAACTGCTATCGGGCATATAAGTTTGTGGAGAGGACCTTTTCGCTTCAAACAGTTGAAAACCATACTCAATTTGAAAGTCTTGCGCATGCATTCGGGAATTTTCAAAATCAACTCAGTGATTTTGACGCTTCAAAACTTTCGGAAACCATTCCCGATTTTCATAATACGGTAAAGCGCTATAGGGCTTTGGAAGCAGCGGCAAAGAAGGATACTGTCGGAAGAGCTGGCTTAGTATCGGCTGAGCTGGCTTTTGCTGAAGAGAGAAAGAAGGATGCCGGAATCCTCATCGGACTGCTCGAACGAAAAGAGCTTCCTCTCAGGGTTACGCACAATGATACAAAGCTCAATAATGTTCTTTTTGACGCCGATAGCGGGGAGGCGATGTGTGTTATTGACTTAGATACTGTGATGCCGGGACTTGTTCACTATGATTTCGGGGACAGTATACGTTTCGGTGCAAGCACCGCAGCCGAAGATGAAAAGGATCTTAACAAAGTTGAGATGGATATCGGTCTTTTTGAATCATATACACGTGGATTCCTGTCTGCCTGCGGAGATAAGCTTACCAAAGCGGAGATAGAATACCTTCCGTTCAGTGCGAAGCTGCTTACCTATGAATGCGGAATACGGTTTCTTACCGATTATCTGAGCGGAGATACTTATTTTAAAATTCATTATCCCGAACAGAATCTTGATCGTTGCCGTACGCAGTTTAAATTGGTTTATGATATGGAAAATAAAATGTCTGCAATGTGCGGAATTGTCAGTAGGCTTGCCGCTGGAAAATAAATGGCATATTCGCTTGTTCATTTCCTGTCACACTTCACTAATTTCGTTGGCAGGAGCCGCTCCTGCCTTTTGTATCGTTTGACAAAAATATGACTGCGCAATCTATCCCGTCAGAACTCACCGATATAGACTTAAATCAAAATAGTTATGACATAACATCAGAAAAAAGACTGAATTTTTTAGGAATACTTACGGAGATTAGGGGGAATTTCCGGGAAAGGATATACTATGAAAAATATAAAGCATAAAACCGATCTTTGTGTTGTGGGAGGAGGTCTGGCTGGGACTTGCGCGGCCATTGCTGCTGCAAGACATGGATTGAAGGTCATTCTTATGCAAGATCGTCCGATGCTTGGAGGAAATGCTTCAAGTGAAGTTCGTATGTGGGTGTGCGGAGCAAGAGATAAGGACTATAAAGAAACCGGTATTCTCGAGGAAATCGAGCTTGAGAATTTTTACCGTAACGATAACCGTTGTTATCAGGTTTGGGATACTGTGATCTATGAAAAAGCGTACTGTGAACCTAATTTAACATTATTTCTCAATACTACCTGTCAAAATGCGGAAATGAGCGGCAAAAAAATTATGAGCGTTACCGGCTGGCAGATGACTTCAGAAACCTATCATACGGTTGAAGCGGCTTACTTTGCTGATTGTTCGGGGGATTCTATTTTGGCGCCTCTAACCGGAGCGGGATTCCGGTTAGGAAGAGAGAGCAGAGACGAGTTCGATGAATCGATTGCTCCTGAAACGGCTGATAAGAAAACGATGGGACTATCCTGTATGTTTCAGATTCGGGAAACACCGACGCCGCAGAGGTTTATTCCGCCGGAATGGGCCATGAAGCTTCCGACCGATGACGATATTCCGCTGAGAGAACATGAAATCGGTACAAATTACTGGTGGATTGAGTTAGGAGGAGATCGTGATAGTATTCATGATACAGACTCACTGCGCCATGAATTATTGTCAATCTCGTACGGGGTGTGGGATCATGTTAAAAATTATGGAGATCACGGCGCTGAGAATTGGGTTCTTGATTGGATCGGTTTTCTTCCCGGAAAGAGAGAGAGCCGCAGATATGTGGGGGACTATATTATCACTCAGAATGACGTAAGCTCAGGAGGTCATTTTGACGATGTGGTAGCATACGGCGGTTGGACGATGGATGATCACTTTCCGGAGGGATTTTATTATCGCGGAGGTTATCCTACAATTCATCATCCTGCGCCGACGCCTTGGGGAATACCATGGAGAAGCCTTTATTCGGCGGATATAGACAATCTTCTTTTTGCAGGACGAAACATCAGTGTGACACATACGGCAATGAGTTCCTCCAGAGTAATGGCTACCTGTTCGCTTATCGGTCAAGCGGTTGGTACGGGAGTAGCATTGGCAGTGAAATGCGGATGTTCTCCGAGGGATATAGATGTAGCGCAGTTACAGCAGGAGCTTATGCTTGATGACTGTTATATTCCTTACAAAGAGAGAAAACTCAGCCGTCTTACCTTGGAGGCAGATACCAATGCCGAGATCGTACGTGACGGTATAGACCGTAATTTCGGAGACTTGGTTCATTGCTGGAGAGGAAGGAAAGGGGAGTACATTGAATATTCGTTTAATTCCCCTCAATATGTTGAAAAACTACGGCTTGTATTTGACAGCAATCTGCAGCGTGAGTATCTTAATATGCCGAGCAATTATCCGCTTAATGAGACAAAATATAAGCTTCCCGATACGCTGGTACGTTCATATTCTGTTGTAGCGGTAACAGAAACCGGCGAGGAGGTTTTAGAAAAGGTTTGCAACAATCGCCGCAGATTGGTTTTTCACGATATAAATAAGAGGATAAAAAGTATTCGTATAGTTCCTGAAACGACTTGGGGATGTTCTGAATACCGGATATTTGCAGTGGACCTTCTTTGATGGCAAAGGGCGTTTACATATTTGAAACAATATGTGCGCCTTTCTTTATTGAGACGAAAATGTGCAAATATGTGATATTCAATTGATTTATTCTTTCGGGTGGTTAGGAAATCACTGAATAAATCGTCTACGGAGCCATTATAAAAAGATTTTATTATAATCGTTGACTTTTACAATCGGCTAATGAATAACTATTTATAAGGAGACTTTCGCTGAGCGAGAGTTGCGGGTTTGAATATATGTATTGTTATTGCAGAAAGGTTCAGTATCACGAAACCGATAAAATGGGAATTACACATCACTCCAATTATATAAAATGGATGGAAAAGGCTCGCATAGAATTTCTTGAAAGTATAGGACTACCTTTTGAGAAAATTGAAAAAGAGGGAATTGTTTCCCCAGTGGTGGGGCTTTCGATTAATTAATGTCTACTGAACAAGCCAAAAAAGCAGCCGCTATGCGGCATTCAGAGCATTTTTGACTTGTCTAAGGGGCAATCTCACTAACGTGCGACAGCCCCACGAAGTCGGGTTTTGCGGATGAAATCCGCAAACC
>USPP01000085.1 GCA_900556615.1 uncultured Eubacteriales bacterium | reverse complement strand
GTCTCATATCATTTATATACCGCTGAGGAGGTACGCCGACATATCTTTTAAATACCGTGCTGAAATAGCTTCTGTCAAGATGCAGCCGGGCGGCGATCCCCGCTACGGTGATTCCGTTCATATACTCACGCTCTATATAGCTTTTGGCAAGCGCCGCATACTGTTCCCCGCTTTTCGGCTCATGCGCAGGGAGGGTTCGACAGAAAGAGGCAAGCAGCTCCCAGATCAGCGAAGCAACAATCATATCCGGCTCTGATATTCTCTCACGGCAGACAGAAAGAAGCTTTTCAAAAACTCCGGTGACAACGGAACCGAATATAACCGAATGCTCCGTAAAGCGTTCGGGAAGCGTCAGCGTCGTTTTAAAACCCATCCAAACATAATGCCACGGCTCTTTTTCGTCCGCCTGGTAATAAGCGGTTTCATATGGCTTAATAATAAAGCACTGTTTTTCTTTTATATCAATACGCCTTCCGTTTTTTTCGAAAACACCCTTTCCGGAGATGACATAATGCAAAAGCCAATAATTTCTCACTGCCGGGCCGTAGAAATGAAGCGGACAGCATCTCTGCTCTCCGGCATCGTAAGGAGTAATATCACAAAAGCAATCAGAAAAAATCAGAGATGAAGTTACCTCTCTGTCATATTGCCCTTCATACAACCGATATTCCTTCTTTCTGTGTCCGTTAATTGGTTTTACTGTTCACCTATGGACAAGCAACTGCATATCATCTAAGCTATTATACCAATTTTTTGTAAACAATTCAATACCGAAATACAATTTATAATTTAAGACAACAGCGCACAATGATTGTTGTGCAGCTTCGCCGCCGGATTTTTGTCATACAATATCAATTGAGGAGACAGGAGTGATTGACTCCTCCGCCGACAGATTTGTGAAGTATGACGGAATAGATGCAAGCATATGCGCAGCAAAGGCGTTAACCATCCCTCCGGCGATGTTGCCTTAACATAGTCATAACCATCGGCTCAGCCGATGGTTATGACTTATTCAATTCGGGAATCGCTTCACACCACCGCAGAAAAGCGCATTATACGCCTATCAACTAACCTCAGAATGAGATACGCTCCTTAACCTCATTCGCCTTTCTCCACGGCTGATATATACCGCCATATTCTTTATCAAGCTCAATAAAATAATCCTTTAGTAATTCTATACTCGTTATATCTTCTCCCTTTTGATTTTCAGCAGGATAAAAGTCCATAACCTGTTTATCATATATCGGAAGCTCCGTTAACAGTTGGTAGATTTCCTCGCCCGTTTTGCATTCGCAACAAGACTCATTAAAAACCTCAATAACGGCGGGGGTGTTTGGTTTTAAAACATAAGTATACCGTAAATTAATACCCTCCTTTTTCATATTTCCATTATCGTCAAAATACCAATAACCAAATTGCCTTATCGTAATTTCCTTTCCGATCAAATAATCATAATGGTTTTCTGAATCAGGAATTTTTCGTCCAACATCAATGACATCGGTAATCATAAATTTTGTTTCAGTATAACCCGAATAATACGTAGACCATTGCACCGGCAAACCGTATTTTTCATCATGATCCATATAAATATCTTCCCGCGTGCAGTGAGAAATTAAATCCGTAACGTATCCAACAAGATGCAAGCTATTGCTGTATATCTGATAATAAGCAGTACCCTCAACAAAGCAATTGGATATCGGCTTAGGTATAGCGGGGGTTGCTATCACATGATGAGGTAAAATTTCCTCACAGTGTTCCAGTTCTGAAAGAGGAAGAATCAACTCTCCATTGTTATCATAACCATATGTCTTAACCTCGTCGTTCAGCTTTGGATTTTCATATGTACTCCAATATTGAATATATTGATCCATTTGCCATTTTTCATATACAGATTCTTCGTAATCCTTCGAATCCATCGTTTCCTGTAAAACAGAAGTGCTTGCCGCTGTTCCTGCCTCTGACATAATTCGTTTATTTACGCAAGCCCCTGCTACAGAAATAACAAGCATTATAAAACTAATCCAAATTATTCGTTTCATGTTACCACCTCAAATAAAATTTTCCCATTTATATATCAACGCCGATTTATCGTAATTTGTAATATAATCTGCTGCTATATAATGAAGCGAATCAATATAATCATTCCTTGAATTGGGAGATCGGATTTCTGCCATGGTAGATGGAAAAGTTCTTCTGTATTCCAACGCAGTATCATATATATACTCTTCCTCCACAACACTGTGTTTCAGCTTCAATGCATGCCCAACTTCATGAGTAATGATATCCAAAATATAGGAAACTGTATATCCCTCTTCTTCTATGCTGTCTGTAGAAATATAGATATTAGATAACGCCCAATCTTTATCCATATTGCCGTTTATTGCCTCAACTTCCTTGCCGTTTATAACAGGAATTGTACATCCCGGTGCGCCAATCCTGGCTAACATTCCATTGTAAGAATTATACACACCATCAACGACTACTGCCAGAACAGTCTCATCATCTGTAACATCCTTTAATTCCTTACAAGTTATTTTTACCCTTGATGATATATTATTCCATTTTTCAACAGCTTGTTTTACTTTCTCAAACGGAACAATGTTGGTACCTCCGCCCCAACGCTTAGTATCAAGTAAATAAGAACCACTATTCAAGGTGTCCACTGCAACAACTACATCATAAGGTCTCAAAACTTCACAGCATTTCCCACCCCAAACCGCATCATTATTGTACAACTGTGCCGACCATATATAACCGGAATCGGTTATTGCGGACGATGCGGTTGCCTTTATCTCGTTATCGGAGGTAATATACAACGCTTTAGTCGTA
This sequence comes from uncultured Eubacteriales bacterium, assembly GCA_900556615.1. GTDB lineage: Bacteria > Bacillota > Clostridia > Oscillospirales > CAG-272 > Colimorpha_A. Next base: position 3,865 of record USPP01000085.1, on the reverse strand, counting down.
TCATATGCGGGAACAATTTTATTCTTTTTTAACGTACTATCGTATACAATTCCCCACAGTGCTTTCATAGGAAGCTGCTCCTGATAGTTTTCCCCGTATGTAGATGCGCTTGTAGTCCATGTACAGATACTGTTATCCGAATAACAATACAACACCTGATTATCCGAGTGCATACTGCATATTACATAGTAGGGCGTTGAACCGTATGCCGCAAACCGCCACATTTGATGGGAATATTCCGTATTAACCGGATTGACAATTACGTCTATATAATCGTCCAACCCCTTCCCGTACAGTGTAGATGACTCCGGATCTGACGGTATTTCCATATACTTACTACCCGATACAATATACATAACATTATTTTCATCAAAATCCGTTCTGTAGTCAGTCGCATCATAGATAATAACATCTGCTGTAGCAGTTAGTCCGTATATCAAATGCTCCACCGTTACGGTCGTACGTCCCGTCCCGTTTATCGTCATATAGTTTTTCCTGTCGGGATCATCAAAAGAAACAATATTGCTGTTTCCGGAAGTATATTTAAAAAATGCCGTATCGGTAGGAAAACTTACGTTATCGGGAGATAGCTTCGAACTGATATATTGATTCGAGGTATTATTCCCCAAAACCATATCATCTAACGAAATACCGGAAGCAGGAACAAAAGTCTGTACTAACGGGATTGTGATGTTGGAATCATTTACCGAGGACAATTGAAATGATGTTCCGTTTCGATACATACTCATACCTGCAACTGAGGAATCCTCTAAAGCCGTTTTTAAAGTCAGTTTCCCGGGAGAATAATTCCTCCACTTTTGTCCGACAGTTCCCGCATAGTACGTTAAATATACCTTTCCGGTAGCGTCAGCTGCAAGCGCCCAATAGGGTGTATACCGCGGAATGATATAATATTCATTTGTCACACCAGTGCTGACAAATATCCACGATATGGCAGTTTCGTCCGAACCATATGACAATGCTTTCAGTGAATACCCCTGCGCGGCAAGCGCTTTCCCGTCCGATTTGAAAAATATATATCTTTCTTCCCCGACAAATACAATACAGGAAACGGTTTTAAACACATTTCCGTTTTGTGAAAAGGAAACGGTAACCGATATTCTGCCATAATTATTAGCCGTTATAACGCCGGAAGAAGACACGGATGCTATTGAAGGGTTCGAACTTGAAAAGCTTACCGTTACATCGGAAGGACATATATAACGCAAGGAATAACTGCTTCCTTTATCTATTACAATATTGGTATCGGTAAGCGTTGAGTCGGTATCGTTGTACGTCACAAACAGCTTCGGCTTATTGCTGCTTCTCTCGTATGACGCGAAGCACGCCGATATATAATCGCTTCCCGTTTCAATCGCGTTTGTCGTCTTGAATATAATTCCCGACGACTGATTATAGGTGCCGCTCTTCCAGCCCCTCACCGCCGTCAGTATATCAAATTCATAGGTGTTGGAATAGCTGCTGCCCTCTGGAATGTAATTTCCGTTCCTATAATACACAGTATGCGAATCCAATATCGCTGAATTATAGTTGTTCGGACTGGTGTTCGTCCAATTTACCGTACTCTCCGACCATACGCTGTTGAATATATGGCATTCCATCGGAAGCTGCGTCGAATAGCACATCAAAGGAGTTTAACCGCTCTTTTTCGGCAATACCTATCCACATTCGACAGCAACCGGGAAATTCCCCCCTCCCGGAGGAGGGGGATTCCGTTATTCAATCTATTCTTCCGCAGGTATCGTATCGCTGCATAAAATTTCCGGCGTATCCAACGGCTCAACCACGGGCGCCTCGGTCTCCGGCAAATTAGACGTTTCATCGCCTTTGTCCGTTACAGAATAAGATTCGCTTGCGCTGAATGTATTTTCCCCCTTTTCTGTAAGATTAATGATATCACCTGAACGGTATTCGCCATCCGATGTATCATAATCCGGATAGAAATATACTAAATAATAATTCCCGCTCTTTGACCAAAAGGTTAAACCATATAATCCCGACAACGGAGAAGCATCAGGTGCTCCAAATTTTTCAATATATTCCCCAAGTATCAAACCTTCGCTCTTGAGAATTTCTTCATCCGACCGCCGTCGATCCTCGACTGAAATCGAAGCAACGGTCTTTTGATCTTCTGTCGTTGTCATAATAACCGTCTTTTTTGATGAATCCAAAAAACAGTACTTCTTTTCTCCGTCGGGAGCAGTATACCAACTACCATACACATCATTGTCATATATTTCCTTCTGTACCTCGGTCATTTGCATTCCCACCGAAAAATCACGTGCTGTTACGCCTTTCTGCTTTGCGCAAGCAAACAAAATTCCGACTGATACCATAATGCTAACGATTGCTATAATTTTTTTCATTGTCATGGCTACACTACCTCCACTCCTACCATACTGATGCGACCACATACTGTCCATTTAAATCACTTACATACTCAACTGTAAGTTTACCACCATCGTCCAATTCATATTCTACAATAAATAAACCGGAAGTTATTAACTGGCCTTGAGTATCTAACAATTCGGTTACCCGAGAATAGGACATTCCTGTTGCTATCATATTCGCTATTTCTCTTGAAGGTTTGACTGCAACGCACTGCTGATTGATTTTTGCTTCATAATCTTCTACTGTCATTGGCGAAGAAACAGCGGTTGAGAAAAGGTTATTTATAGGCGTTACTTTAAAATAGCCTACAAATTCAGAATAGTTACATGGCATCAGAAATTGCGAATAGTCTCGATCGGCTTTAGCCGGATCATATATCGGACATCCGGAAGCATCTTCCCGAGTTGGCAATAGATATCCGCGTTTATGAGACCAATAACCATCCGGATCCTGACGATACCAATGGTAATCCTGTCCTGGGGCTATCACCAATGCTACTTTATAGGAACCAGATGGGCATACATCGTATTTCCCGATTACTTCAAACACAAATCCATATGCTGATGCATCGGCTTGCACATAAGAAACCACCGTTGATGCACTTAAATTGTTTCCACTTAATTCGTATCCAACGGATTCCCCCGGCTGCATTCTCTCTACTTGATTGGTTTTAGGATTTATATGTGTATTCAAAGCATAGGAATAGCAATTAGGTGCAACGTTATTTGCTACATTCGGAAAATTCCATATATCGGGATTATATGATATCTCCGAACCGGATACCGGCAACATTGTATCAAGCCACCACTCATCGCCGAAGCTATCGTTATCAAGGTACTCTCTCTGCTGAATATTAAGATTCTGCGTTACAATATATGCCTGAACATCCAGCACAAGGTCCTTCGCCGCATAGCTCTCCGACGATTTTGCCTTGATCTTATACGAACCGTTTGTCGTTTTGGTTATTTTCCATTTCTGATTATTGGTTCCCGTATAGGTTGTAAGAATAAGATTAATATCCGCTGCGGTTTCTTCCCCCGACGGCACTGTAATCGCATAACCGCTTTTCTTCGAGGTTATCTTATAATATCCGTCCCCCGTATGTGTAAATACCCATTTCTGATAATCTCCCCCGTCAAATGCCATCTGCTCCATAATCCCGCCGTCGACGGAATAATTCGGCGCGTCGTCATTGTCCGGCTGCACATATTTCTCCGTTTCACGGTTCTGAATAAAATAGGTTCCGCTCGGAATCTCCGTCACATTCACCGTATACGTTACCGTCTTTGAAGTATCGTAAGACCATCTTCCGGTTATTGTCGCAGTTCCGGCTGCCGTCCCTATGACAACTCCCGTACTACTGTTCACCGTCGCCGCAGCAAGATTGATCGATGTCCATATGAAGCTCTGCGAGGTTGTGTTCGGGGAATAGGCTACGGCGACAAGCGATAAC
>USPP01000084.1 GCA_900556615.1 uncultured Eubacteriales bacterium | reverse complement strand
CCTCAATTACCACGCTTCCATTTCCGAGATCAAGCTTTACTACATGAAGCTCTTCCCCGTCGATGGTCAGGGTGCCGAGAGAAGTCCGAAGAACCGCTCCTGTCTCGTCAAAGCTAACGACATCAAGAACGCCGGATATATTCATTATTTTTCGGTCAAGTATCAAGAGCTTCTGCTCGTCGCTTTGATTCTGCCGATTCAACTCACCTTTTTCTGTCATTGCCGCCTCCGATAAAACAAATATTACTATAATATATGATTAAGGGGGCGGCATAATGACAACACAGGATTTTTTTGCTGAATCAGTCAAGCACCTCATAAAGCGATGCCGCGTCAGCCTTAAGAGTATGCTCCTTTATATCAAGCACCCGAACCTTAAGACTCCGTTCCCCGAAGGAAATTACAATAATATCGTTTTCCTTTACATCATACGATGCTTTGGCAGGTTTTCCGTTAACCGTCACATGTGCATTATCGCAAGCCTCGTTTGCTACGGTACGACGCTTTATGAGTCTTGAGACTTTAAGATACTTGTCAAGGCGCATATTACTTTACCTGATCGCGAAGAGCCTTCCCGGCAGTAAATACCGGACGTTTGGAAGCGGCAATTTTAATCGCTTCGCCGGTAAAAGGATTCCTTCCGTCTCTTTCGGCACGCTCTTTAACCTCAAAGGTTCCGAAGCCGACAAGCTGAACCTTTTCTCCGGCGGCAAGCTTGTCCGCGATGGCAGTCAGTACGGAAGAGACAGCTGCCTCCGCGTCCTTCTTTTTAAGTCCGGTTTTCTCCGCGACCTCTGCGATAAGTTCGGTTTTTGTCATAATAATCCTCTATTCTCCGTCGGAATAAATATTTTATGGATACCGCGCTGCCGACGGTCGTTTACGCGGTCTGAGCCGCGCCTTATCGGCGCGTAAGGATCGATCGCTTTCAATGCGTCTTCACCTACTGCTTATATACTCATACATTGATTATTGTATCACATTATAACAATTATATCAAGAGTTTTTTATATTTTTGCAAATATATTATATTTCAGATTCAAAAGATACTTCTCAATCCACTTTGAATCAAAAAATTACAGACTTTTATGGGAGTTAAGGAAGCTCATATTGAATTGACAGTACCACACAGATTCCGAATATAGTATAATGAATCCTTCAAAATATGAGTGATAGGTTAGAATGAAGAAGGAAACCACGCGAAAAGAAATTTGGGGAATCACGGGCGAGATTATCCCATAAGATGAATAGGCGGGGCGTTGTCCCCAAAACGAGGGAATGTTTCCCATGCAGATTACGAAAATACTGCGGATGTAACTGTTTCAGATTTGGTTCAGCCTTCCCTATTCGGTCACCGAGACGCTGTTTACGACAGCGGTACCACACCAAAGCCCATAGGAATTGGCTTCACTTCACGATAGATGCAGTTGAAACAACGCTGTACAAATCTGCTGTCTTTGGAGGCAAACAAGCTTGAATAAGCTGTTTTTCGACGCAATCAACCGGGTTATGGTGTCAGTTTGACTGCCGGGAAACGGCATATCATAGATTGAAGAAGCGCGAAAACCATCTGTATACTCTATTCGCTTGTGCAAATCTATACTACGCTTGCCATTGCCGGGCGAAACTTTCCACAGTCTAAGATATAAGGACTGTCTGCCTTTTAGAAAAATGGAATGAGAATCAATAAAACATCTATATTTTTAACATTGCCGCTTTGTTTTCTTACTTAAAAATAATATATTTCCATATTTAGAATAAAACAACGGACATTTATTCAAGGATTCCTTAAGGCAATACCGCCGGGTGCACGGCTAACGCCTTTGCTGCGCATATGCCTGCATCCACTCCGTCATACTACACAAATTTCGTTGGCAAAGGAATCACTCTTGCCTCCTCAATTGGTATCGTTTGGCGAAAAATAGGACTGCGCATTTGTACCGTCAGAACCCGGTGGTATTGCCTTAAATTGTTTCGGAGAAACCGGAACAGTCTTTTTTAGTCTACATACAGCAAGCTTTTTGTCGTAACAGTCCGAATCCACCCAAAATACCGCACTTAATTCGATCTCTCCCGGTGGATTCGGAATTAAAATTATGAATTTATTGTGAATTTTCCCAAAAAGCTGAGACAAAACGACATATTCAGACACTATTATAGATAAGTGATATATAAAAGCTTTTCTTCGCATGCTGTTCTGTCATCAGCACTTTCATAACAAACCATACTGCCTCCGGAAATAAATTCGAAATCTTTTCTCCTAAAACGGACATTCCGACACGGATTATATCATCTCAGTTTACCGGTGTTCATAGCGCGCATAGCGTTCATCACGGCAATCACCATAACCCCAACATCAGCAAATACCGCTTCCCACATAGAGCAAATTCCCACCGCGCTCAGTATGAGAACGGCAAATTTCACTGCAAGACTGAAAAAAACATTTTGGCGGACAATGCTTTTGGTACGTCTTGCAATTTTCACGGCTCCCGAAAGCCTTCTCAAGTCATCGTCCATTATTATTACATCGGCAGATTCAATAGCGGCATCAGAGCCAAGCGCCCCCATTGCTACTCCGACATCGGCACGCGACAGCACCGGGGCATCGTTCACGCCGTCCCCGACAAATAAAAGAAAGCGTTGAGGGCTTCCCTCCCGCAAAAGTTTTTCAACTTCCGTAACCTTATCTGTGGGAAGCAGTCCGCTGTGGATTTCGTCAATCGGAAGTTGCGCAGCAATTTTTTCGGCGGATTGCCTGACATCACCGGTAAGCATCACGTTTCTTTTCACTCCGAGTGTCTTAAGCTCAGTCAATGCTTCTGCCGCTCCCTGTTTAATACGATCGGAAATCGTTATATGCCCTTCATATATAACCTTTCCGAGACTGTCCCTTGCCGCAACATGCACAACCGTTCCCCCAAGATGGCATTCATGCCAATTCGCGCCGATTTCATTCATAAGCTTCCCGTTTCCGGCGTAAACCGTTTTGCCATCGATCACAGCGCAGACGCCTCGCCCGGCAATCTCCGTCACTTCCGAGATACGCGATTTATCAATATCTTTTTGATATGCTTCCTTAAGAGAATTTGAAATAGGATGATTGGAATAGCTCTCTGCCAAGACCGCCATTTCAAGCAACTGTTTCTCACTCATCTGCTCCGGGTGAATCGCCGTCACCTGAAAGCTTCCTTCGGTGAGCGTTCCCGTCTTGTCAAAAACAGCGGTCTCGCAGGAAGCAAGTCTTTCAAGATATCCCGAGCCCTTCACGAGAATTCCGTTTTTTGACGCGTTTCCCATCCCCGCAAAGAAGGTAAGCGGAACTGAAATAACAAGTGCGCATGGACAAGATATAACAAGAAAGCTGAGCGCCCTGTATATCCATTCGGACCAATTCCCGTCAAAAACCGGGGGCAGCACCGCGATAAGCAAGGCGCATACAACAACCGCAGGCGTATAATACTTGGCAAACGATGTAATAAAGCCCTCGGATTTCGATTTATTGGCAGCGGAGTTCTCGGCAAGCTCAAGTATTTTTGAGGCTGTCGACTCGCTGTAAGGCTTTTCAACTCTCACTTTTATCAAACCGCTTATGTTAATACAACCACTGATAACCGAATCTCCAATCGAAGCATCTCGGGGAATTGATTCTCCGGTAAGCGCTGTTGTATTCACGCTTGTCTGTCCCTCGTCAATAACACCGTCAAGCGGAATTTTCTCTCCCGGCTTCACTATGACGGTTTCTCCGACCGATACTTCCTCCGGCGAAACAACCAAAACTTCTCCGTTTCTTTCTACATTGGCATAATCCGGGCGCAAATCCATAAGTTCGGTAATAGATTTGCGGCTTTTACCGACGGCGATACTTTCAAAGAGTTCTCCGATTTGATAAAACAGCATTACAAAAACCGCTTCCGGATATTCTCCTACCGCGAAAGCACCAACGGTTGCAAGCGTCATAAGAAAATTCTCGTCAAAAATCTGCCCTTTGAGTATATTTTTTACAGCTTTAATAACCACAGAATATCCCGCTACCGCATAAGAAGCAAGATAAATAAACAGTTTTACCGTTTTGTTCACGGGAATAAGCAGTGCTACAGCAAACACAACAAATGCCAAAACAATTCTAAGTATAAGTTTTTTTTGTTTTACAGTCATAGAAATCTCCTTTCCGCCGCCATGCGGCGCACAGGCTGCCGTAAAATTCTTCCGTATTTTTGAAAAAATGGAAATCCTTTTGCAGAGAACGGATGCATAAAATACAGCTTCTTCAATATACGGCGGTCTTGCCTTTCACGCTAAGCTCCTTACAGAATGATTCTGCAGTCAGGTTCGATTTTGCGGCAAAGCTTAACCGCCTTTTTCATAATCTCATTAAATTGATCGTCATCGGCTTCTATAATCATTTTCTGTGTCATGAAGGAAACCGAAACAAAAGCAACTCCCTCAATTTCCTTGACTGCATTCTCCATTTTCGCAGCGCAATTCGCACAATCGAGATCTTCAAGCTTAAATATTTTCCTCATCGGTACATTCTCCTCTAATTTTAATAAATACTCACTGAATAAAGCTGTTTGAGAAACAACTTCACGTTTTCGGAACATTTTGATCTTCCGAAAAAACGTTGAAATAAAAGCTTTCACCGGTTAAATGCACAAGATGATGTCCGTGCTGTTATGTTTTAAAAAGCCGAACAATACCGAAGTGCTTTTGACAAAAAATCTCAAATTCAAGCACAAAACAAGCAAAAACCGGCTTCCCTGCGCTTTCCGGCAGCATTTTGATTGGTTCAGCAAACAGGAAATATCATTCTTCCACATGACCGATTCCCTGGTCCATAATGGATCTCACATGGTCATCGGAAAGCGAATAAAATACTGTTTTTCCTTCTCTTCTGTATTTTACAAGCCTTGCCTGTTTAAGCACACGAAGCTGATGCGAAATCGCAGATATACTCATTCCGAGTACCTGGGCAATATCGCAGACACACATTTCCGATTCAAACAGCGCATACAGTATCCGTATCCGGGTACTGTCACCAAAAACCCGATACAATTCCGCAAGATCACAGAGAATATCCTCATCGGGCATATTGGCATTTACTTTATCCACAAGATCACTATGAATGTGCATATATTCGCACGATAGCGACTCATCTGAGCCTGTCATACTACTTCCCTCTCTTCTTGTTTTGATTAAATGTTCAATTGAACAATCATTCAACTGAATTATATCACATATTCTCTTTACTGTCAATGGCTTAAATATATTTTTTTCATTTTTCTGCTTTTTCTCATTTGCTCCATTTTATTCACAAAAATAACAATAACCGCTCCTCTTTCATCACGAAATTTTACATCCATTGTCACATATTATCTATTGACTATAACAAAATAAAAGTATATCATTATTTCGGGTACAAAAATTCAGAACGGATATATTGCCTATGAAAACCAAAAATTTACAAATAATAATCTCTGTTGTTCTTGTAGCTGCCTTATCGGTCTCACCGCTTTTTTGCTTCACCGCCTTAGCAGCGGTTGACGATATAACCATAAAAGTTCAGCTTATTGAATCAATTAAATATATAAGCATTTCCGATCCGGCAACCGAGGAAGAGTATGCCGAAGCAATCCGCGCGCTTAAGCTTATTACCCAGACTGCTTATGATGCTTTTACTATGGATCATCCGATGCGCTCGATGTGGATGGATATAAACCACTCGCTTATAAACGTTGCGCCAAAAGGAAGCAAGACCGGCAATCACTATACTTGGGTGATTACGGAACTTAAAAATACGATCAAAGCATTGGATGCTTATTCCTCACCATATGCGCCGGATTATCTGACAGAAACGCTGTCGGCGGTTGTAAACAGCTTTACTCCGGAAGGAGAAACACTTTATGACCGTGTAAAATCGATTCATGATTATATTTGCGAGCTTACGGTTTATACCGATCCGAAAGAAGCTCCCTATGTTTACAGCGCATATGGTGCGCTTGTAGATCACCGCTCGGTATGCGAGGGCTATGCCGAAGCCTTCAAGCTTATTTGCGACAGGAACGGAATCGAATGCATTCTCGTTTCGGGAAAAGGAATCACCTCTTCGAAAAGTGAAAACCATATGTGGAATTACGTCAGAATGGATGACGGGAAATGGTATGCCGTCGACGCTACTTGGGATGACGGAAAATCCGTTTCATCAAATTATCTTCTTGTCGGCTCCAATACCGTCGTAAACCATAAAAACGGAACGGTTTTCTCTGAAAATCATGTGGCATCAGGGGATATCTCTGGCACAAATCTCAAAATTTTTGAGCTTCCGATTCTTTCAGATCAATCATATCTTAAAAATCATGAAACCGTATCCGATACCACTGAGATCACTGATACGACCGATACTGACAACACCCTTCCGTCAACTACAGTATCAGCACCGGCTCTGCAGAGGAAAGACCGATTTCATCGGATACTGCCGAAAATCAGAAGTATCCTCAAAGCTCAGAAATTCCGGAAAGCTTCTCATTCACCTCCTCCCTGCCGTCCAAAATGTCTTCCGGCAGTTCACAGGACAACGACGCTAAAAGCTATTATTACAATCAACTGAATGATGAACAAAAGAATTTTTATAATGCACTGTTGAATATTGTACCGCCGGGAAACAGAGAAAGCCTTGCAACGACCGATTCTACCGAAACAACCGAT
>USPP01000083.1 GCA_900556615.1 uncultured Eubacteriales bacterium | reverse complement strand
CCAAGCCTGCGGCTTGGATAAACAAAAAAGGAACTTTTGGTAGACAAAAGTTCCTTTTTTGTTGGCTGCGGAAGAAGGATTTGAACCCTCACAAACAGAGTCAGAGTCTGTCGTGCTGCCATTACACAATTCCGCATTAACTTAACGGTAGATATTATAGCAGAAACAGAATCATTTGTCAATAGTTTTTTTCAATTCCCTTCAAATTTTTGATATAAAAAAGAAATACGGTCAATCATTTTGACCTAAAAATATAGAAAGAAAAGCATTCCGAATGACAAGTTTTTTGTCTGAAAAGGCCGTATCTTCAATATAAATCAGAAATCGGAAAGATAATATTTTATAAGCTGTAAATAAAGATGATAAAAAGTTATAAAAATTGTAAAATTCTCATTTTTTATTCATAATTAAGGTATATAATAATAGTGTATAGGGGTAGGTTTGCGTTCCGGCGCTGCCGCAAGCTTCCCAGCGTAATACCAATGAGAATCATTTCGCCGGAGAAACGGACATACAATGAATAAAACGTTAAAAAAAAGCTCGCAATTCAGCGGAGTTAAAGGGCCTCTGCTCACAATAGTAATGGATGGCGTCGGTCTTGCACCGGACAACGGTGCCAATGCCGTAGCCGCAGCATACACTCCCACACTTGATATGCTGATGTCAAAATATCCAACAACCGCTCTTAAGGCGCACGGCACGGCAGTCGGTCTTCCCTCTGACGATGACATGGGTAATTCGGAAGTCGGACATAACGCTCTCGGTTCGGGACAGGTTTTTGCTCAGGGAGCAAAGCTCGTATCCCAGTCCATAGAAAGCGGTAAAATGTTTTCCTCCGAAACCTGGAAAAAAGTGATCGGAAATGTTCTGCAAAACAACTCCGTTCTTCATTTTCTCGGCCTTTTTTCCGACGGCAACGTTCACTCTCATATAGACCACCTGAAAGCAATGATATCCCAAGCAAAAAAAGAAGGAATAAAGACCGTCAGAGTCCATATTCTTCTTGACGGAAGAGACGTAGGAGAAACCTCGGCTCTTGATTATATCGAGCCTTTTGAAGACTTTATTTCAACCCTGCGCAATGACAATTTTGACATAAAAATTGCCTCCGGCGGCGGAAGAATGAAGATCACTATGGATAGATACGAAGCGAACTGGCAGATGGTTGCCGAAGGCTGGAAAACCCATGTCCTCGGTGAGGGCAGACAATTCGCCTCTGCCACAGACGCCGTACAAACCTACCGAAAGGAAACCGGCGTAATCGATCAGGATCTTCCCTCTTTTGTTATTGCTGAAAACGGAAAACCGGTCGGAACTATAAATGACGGGGACAGCGTTGTTTTCTTTAACTTCCGCGGGGATCGTTCCATTGAAATTTCAAAAGCATTTGATGAAGAGCACTTCGATAAATTCGACCGCAAAAGATATCCGCAGGTTGTATATGCCGGTATGCTTGAATATGACGGCGATCTTCACATTCCGAAGAATTACCTTGTAAATCCTCCGGAAATTACAAATACGCTGAGCGAATATCTCACCGATACCGGAATCACCGAATATGCGATATCCGAAACACAGAAATACGGTCATGTAACGTATTTCTGGAATGGAAACAAGAGCGGTAAATTCAGCGACCGGCTTGAGACATATGCAGAAATCCCTTCCGACGTTGTTCCCTTTGAACAGCGTCCGTGGATGAAATGCGCTGAAATAACAGATACGCTAATCGAAGCGCTGAAATCCGGAAAATACAAATATCTGCGATGCAACTTTCCGAACGGCGATATGGTAGGTCATACCGGAAATTATGCTGCAACGCAGTGCAGCATGGAAGCGCTTGATCTTCAGCTTGCAAGAATTCTGAAGGTTGTGGATGAGCTTCACGGCGCGGCAATTATAACTGCCGATCACGGAAATGCCGACGAAATGTATGAGCTCGATAAAAAGACGCAGCTTCCGAAGGTCGGAAAGGATGGCAGCTTCAAGGCAAAAACAAGTCATACCTTAAATCCCGTTCCGCTTATTATATATGACAATTTTACCTCTTCCGAATATACGCTGAAAAAGGACGGCGGGCTTGGACTTTCCAGCATAGCGGCAACCGTGGTAAATCTTCTCGGATATGAAGCGCCGGACATGTGGGATCCTTCCGCAATCAGCCGGTAAAAATATTTTCAAAAAGTATTATCGTTACAGACGATTTTGAACTCTGTTGTACAATCAATTACGCTGCGGAAGATTTACGCACGTTTATCATCGCCTTCCAAAATCATAATTTTGGAATACTCCCCTCGGCGTGCAGACCTGCTTTGCTCATCATTAAGGTGTTTTTTCGCCGGAGAATCTCCCGAAAAAACGAAATGGAATTAAGGAATCACAGAACAAATCGTCAACGAATCTTTCCGACAGATTGATTGCCCGGCATCGTAAAATAATTCACCTCAGAATTTTGTATAACCGATTTCATCAGCGGTTTCTTAAGGCAATACCGCACATGCTTGTGTTCAGCTACGCCGCAGATTTTTTAGTTGAGGAGGCAGGAATGTCTCCTCTGCCAACAAAATTTGTGAAGTACGACCGAAAAGAGGCAAGCAAATGCACAATAAAGGCATTAGCCGTGCAGCCAGCCGGCGGTATTGCCATAAATTTGCTGATTTTTACAAACGAATCATTATCGTTAGGAAAGGAGAAAATCATGAGTGAATATACTGAAAATAATAACGGGAACGAATCCTCGTCGGATTTTATCCGTTCTGTATTCACGCTTTCATCTGACGATATCATAAAAGAAAAGAAAAAAAAGTCACCCTCCGCCTTTATTTTTGATCATATCAGGACAATCGTTCTTATCGTTTGTGGCGCGGTGCTTGTATGGAGTTTGCAATATATCATCAAATCCCTCATACACTATCAAAAAGCCGATAACATCTACAACGACATCGGTAACATTATCATGGGAGACAACGGTGAAAACGGAGCAGAGGCAATGCTTGCCTCACCCAAAACGCCGATCTCTCCAAACTATTCTGCCTGTCAGGAGCTTTCAGACAACGATTTAAATGATATTATCACAACGAAGCCCATCAATGAGAAGTATGAAAGGATAAAAAACAAACTTTATTCTCTGAAGGAACTATATCCTGATCTTTACGGCTGGATCGAACTTCCGAATACGCAAATCAATTATCCCATCATGCAAACCGATAATAACGACTACTATCTCACCCATTCCTACACCGGAAGTTCTCTTCAAGCGGGATCCATATTCGCGGATTACCGATGTGACAGTACCCTGATGGATAATTACAATCTTGTTCTGTACGGTCATCATATGAGCGCTTCCAACGTCGGTTCCATGTTCCATTCTCTGGACAAGTTCCTTGACGAGGACTTTTTCAGAAATAATAATACGATTTACATTTATACGCTCGACGGGATGTACACATATAAGGTGTTTTCCGTTTATTCCACCGATAAATATTATCCGTATATTCAAACAGTTTTCACGTCGGTAAACAGCTTTGTCTCCTTTGCCGAAAGAATTGCCGGAAATTCAATATATCAGGTTGATAATTTGGACTTCGGCTCCTCTGACCGGCTGCTTACACTCTCCACCTGCACCAATCTGACAGGAGATGGCAGACTTGCTGTTCATGCTGTTCTTGATTCATACATCAACTGATATTTGTGAAAGGCATTCATCATGGAATTAAAGCTCTCGGTACTTATACCGATGTATAACGAAGAAAAAACCGCCGTTGATACCGCTGCATCGCTGACTGCGTTTCTTGACAAAAAATTCCCCGGCGGAGATTATGAAATCCTCTTTTCCAACGACGGAAGCCGCGACAGATGCGCGGAACTCGTAGAAAAAGCTGCGTTCCCTCATGTCAGAGTCGTCGGGTATCCCGATAATCGCGGAAAAGGATCCGCCATAAGGGAAGGCATATTTCAGTGTAAAGGCGAGGCTATTGTATATACTGACTGCGACTTGGCATATGGCTGCGATGCCATATATAATATTTATAATGAGCTTCTGTCAAGCGAATCCGAACTGGTAATCGGTTCGAGAAATCTGAGTGCCGACGGATATGAAGGCTATACGGCAATGAGAAAGCTGATGTCAAAAACCTATATCAAGCTTATTTCCGTCATAGCCGGATTCCAATATTCCGATTCACAGTGTGGTATCAAGTGTCTGCGAAACAATACGGCACAGGAGATATTTTCAAAATGTACTGTAAATGGCTTTGCTTTCGATCTTGAAGTACTGATTCTTGCCGGAAAACTCGGCAAACAGGTAACGGAATTTCCGGTTCATATTATCAACCATCACGAAGCGGATTCAAAGGTCAGTCCGATCAAAGATACTTTTAAAATGATATCAGATGTTATAAAAATAAAAAAGATACATAAGAATTTATGAGAGCATCTGAAACGTGTAAAATGCTTTCATGCAGAAGCAATAACGCTTTTTCTGCCGATTCAAAATTCGAGAATTTTGTAGCAAGCTTAAGGCAATGCCACCGGAAAGAAACGCCTTCGTTTTATTCAGTGATTCCTTAGCTGTTACGGTATCAAAAAAATCTGTCAGGGGGCTTCTCATGTGAATGAGACAGTCCCCTGACAGATTTTTTCACCTATATATCTGCCTGCTTTTGATACCCAAAGCAATCAAAATCAATTCTTTCCGGAGGCAAAATCGGAACAAGTCCGAAAAATCGCGATTTCGTCCTCGATTTTTCGGAGACTGTAAAAAACATGAAGTTTTATAACAGTCCTCTTGTTTTTTATGGCGCCGGCTCATCGGCATTTTTTCTCAAATTACGCCAAAATGAATCGAACAAAACAGCAATGTTTCTTTAAGGCAGTACCGCCCAATGATTGTTGTGCAGTTGCGCCGCCGGATTTTTCGTCAGGCAATACAAACTGAGAAGGCAGGAACGGCTCTCCTCTGCCGACGAAATTTGTGAAGTATGACGGAAAAGATGCAGGCATATGCGCAGCAAAGGCGTTAGCTGCGCACCCGGCGGTATTGCCTTAACCTCCGAGTTCACTGTTCCGGAATATACTCTCCGAACCATATCGATTTCAGTGTTTTCACTTCTATATGATTGATCAAACAACCGCTTTCAGAAGTCATGGACATACCCTTGCTTGAAGTATCAGGCTGTATTCTCGCACTGAAAGTATACAGCCCCTCCCCCGCATACATCTCAAATGTCGATTTATCAACATAGATACAAATATCAAAACTATCATCAGCGGCGTCTTTCTCTGAGAGAGAAAATTCGTAAATCCCTGCCGCCTTCATATCGGGGATAATATTCTGAAGTCCCGTTCTGTCGAAGCAGAAGGTACGGCTTTTTTTATCGAATTGCAAAATCACCGATTCCTTCTCGCTCTTGCATATCTCAAGCCTGAAATCTTCCGTCATAGTCATATCAATTGACAGCTTCAAGCAGAAAGAACTCGATAAAACGCCGGATAATGCGTCGTTTCCGGAAGAAAGAAATACATTATTGCTTTCAATCAGCGTGTTCCAGTCGAGAGAAGCCGCCTCGGCAACAGGCTTTTGCTTAAGCCTGAGACCTATGCCGTCAATATTTTCAAGGACAAGCTCCACCGGAAGACTCATATTACCGTTCCATATGCCATCGGGGGGCATAGTATAAGCCCAATTGTTCATCCAGGCAATCATGATCACTCTATCGTCGGGAGCATTATTGAAAATAATGCCTGCGTAAAAATCAGGTCCCTCATTCATGGTTATATATTCGGATTCGGGTACAAATTTACTTCCGTCGAAGCTTCCTATATAATACCCGCGTGACCCGCACGTCAAGATCCATTTTTCAGAGTCGGTTCCTTTTATTTTTATTTTAAAAAGATCCGGACACTCTGTGAATATTCCGGTTTTGGACTCCGGCGTCCATTTTTTCAGGTCAACTGATGAATATATGCTTACCTCTCCGCCTGCGACTACCATAATCCATTTGCCGCTTTCTTCGTGCCAAAACAATTT
Source organism: uncultured Eubacteriales bacterium (assembly GCA_900556615.1). Lineage (GTDB taxonomy): Bacteria > Bacillota > Clostridia > Oscillospirales > CAG-272 > Colimorpha_A. Next base: position 689 of record USPP01000083.1, on the reverse strand, counting down.
TGGATCCCGAAAATCCTTAACGCCGGGATTGGGAATGACAATTCCGAGCTTTTTGTATTTGTACCCGTCGGTACTGTACGCAAGACCTATCTGCTGCGTATCCGTTGAAAAGGCAGCGATGATCCCGCTTCCTGTCTCATCAAAAAGTCCCGAACGATTTTCATCGTCTGCATAAGCAGTTCCCGACCACATATATCCCGTTCCGTCAGGATACGGATATAAAGCGATGTCCTTTTCTGACCAATGTATCAGATCGTCTGATACCGCATGTCCCCAATGCATATTTCCGTTCACATTGCTTCCGGGATTTGTCTGATAATACATATGCCAGATACCGTTAAAATAAACCAATCCGTTCGGATCGTTCAGCCAGCTATTCTGGGCAGAATAGTGATAAGAAGGACGAAGCGGCGCAGCATAAGCTTCGATATCATGAACGGTTATTCCGTAATCATCCTCTTCTTTCAGAGAATCATCGCTTTTTTCCGCATCGGAGTTCGCAGGAATCCCCTTGTTTGAACAGGCTCCGAAGAGAAAAAAACAAAACGCTGTAAACAATAATTTTCTCAAATTTTTTCTCACTTTTTCCTATCCCCCGGCAATTTATCTCGGATGCCTTTTCAGAACAGGCAAAAGCTCTGAAAAAGGAGTATGAGGCTCCGTCTGATACCAATATGCTACAGAGGATA
>USPP01000082.1 GCA_900556615.1 uncultured Eubacteriales bacterium | reverse complement strand
TATGGGGATAGAGGACGCGGCTCCCTTCAGTACAAGGGGGCAGTATGTATCGGATTATGAAAAGCGAATGGTAATATGCGACGATACCTGTCACAAGCTCGGCTTTACCACGATCAGAGAAGCGCTTGAAACAGTCAATAAATCCCGTTACATTGGCGGCGTATTCATTTGGAGCGCCTTTGATTACAGAGGGGAGGCACATCTGAACAATCTTCCCGAGGGAATCAGTATTCCCGGCTGGCCGGCTGTCATAGCTCAATACGGCATGATGGATATTTGCGGCTTTCCGAAGGGAGGATATTGGTTTTACCGTGCTTTTACCGATAAGAAGCCCTTTGTCCATATTAACCAGCATTGGAATCATAAGACCGGCGAGCTTGTTCGGGTTGTTACGGTTTCAAATTGTGATGAGCTCGAATTACTTTTGAACGGAAAAACGCTCGGTAAAAGAAAAAATGATATTTATACGCAGCTTGAGTGGCTGATTCCGTACGAGCCGGGAGAGCTGAGCGCCGTTTCCTATCGGAACGGAGAAAAGGCTGCCGAAGAAAGCGTTAAAACCTTTTCCGCTCCTGTCGGAATCTGTCTTTCCTCCGAAAGAAGCCGGATAAAAAACGATGGAGCCGATACTGTTGTTGTCACGGTCAGTCTTCGTGACGCCGAGGGAAACCCGGTGCTTACCGCCGACAATCACATTTGCTTCAGGGCGGAAGGGGGTAAAATTCTCGGCTGCGGAAACGGAAATCCGGTCAGCCACGAGATAGACGCCGAGCCGGAAAGAAACCTTTTCGAAGGGCTTTGCACCGTTCTTGTAAGAGCAAACAGGGATTCTGCTGGATTGGTTCTGAGAGCATACGGAAGATGTCTTGAGGATGGGGAGCTTTCATTTGAGATCAGCGGGGATTAAGACGATATCGGCGGATTCTGACGGTACAGATGTACACGATACCAATTGAGGAGGCAAAAGCGTCTTCTTTGCCGACGAAACTTCTGAAGTGTGACGGGAAAGATGCAAGCAAATGCGCAACAAAGACGTTAGCCGTGCCCTCGGCGGTATTGCCTTAAATTATGAAAAGCAAGAAGGTTCCCGCAAATCACTTCAAAAGTGCTGCGGGAACCTTTTTGGTTATGTTTCTGTAAAATTGCGCTATCAGGATTGCCGGGATAAGAGAAAGCGTGGGAAGCGAGGGTTCTGTATTCGGAAGAGCTTTATCCCATGGCAATCATTTCGCAAAGATCGTCATAAGAGATTCCTGCGGCTGCGGCTTCTCTGGGCAGAAGGCTCAGCGGAGTCATTCCGGGAAGCGTATTTGCTTCAAGGCAATAGGGAACGCCGTTTGAGAGGATAAAATCGATGCGGCAATAGGTGCCGAGCCGGAGAAGCTTTGCGGTTTTGAGCGCGGCGTCGGAAAGCATACGGTTTTCCTCTTCGGTAAGATCGGGCGGACAGATTTCCTCAGTCATACCCGGCTGATATTTGTTTTTATAGTCATAAAATCCGCTTTTCGGAATAATTTCAACAGGAGGAAGCGGTTTTCCCCGGAGAATTCCCACTGTCATTTCACGCCCGGTAATTTTCTTTTCGATCAATATCCTGTCCTCAAAAGTAAAGGCGCTTTTCATTGCAGAAGCAAGCTCTTCATGAGTAGATACGATGGAAACACCGACCGACGAACCGCAGGAACAGGGCTTTATGACACAGGGAAGCCCGATTTTTTCCGTCAGATAGGCTTCGTCATAGCTCTGCTTTGTGACCGTAATGCTTTCCGGAACAGCAATTCCGCCGGCAAGAAGCAGCTTTTTGGTTATATCCTTATCCATGGCAAGAAGACTTCCGATATAACCGGTGCCGGTATACTTTATGCCATAGCAATCGAGAGCAGCCTGAAGCTGACCGTTTTCTCCCATTGCTCCGTGAAGCGCAAGAAACACGATGTCGGCGCGGCGGCATATTTCGATAACGTTTTTTCCGATAAGTGCCTCTCCGTTTCCGCTTTCCGACTTGATTTTCTTAAGATCGGGGGCAGCTTCCTTTACCGTGTAAGGCTCCGAAGGGATTTCGGTATAGAGTTCCTCTGTATTTTCGGGGATTTCGGCGCCAAGATAGACGTCAATAAGGGCAACTTTATGTCCTTTTCGGCGAAGAGCATTCGCAATCAGGCTTCCGGAGGTGAGGGAAACGTCTCGTTCGGGGCTGAGACCTCCGGTTAATACGGTGATTTTCATAATATGTTTTTCCTTTATATATAATTTAGCTTTATCGTTTGTCAAGGTCAGCAAATTACATTGCATTTCGTTTTTCAGCGGATTCATCGATGAAAAAACATCTTTTAAACGGGTAAAGTGGGGCCGCACACCGAGGGAAGAAGTTAAGGTAATACCGCACAATGATTGTTGTGCAGTTGCGCCGCCAGAGTTTTCGTTGGACAATACAAATTGAGGAGACAATGCCGACGAAACTTCTGAAGTATGACGGAAAAGATACAAGCAAATGCGCAACAAAGGCGTTAGTCGTGCACCCGGCGGTGTTGCCTTAACACTCGCCGTACGCAAAACAGTAAGAGGTTCCTGGGAAAAGGAGATGCAGCTATGGTTCTTCATGACGATTGGCTTTATGAGAGAAACGGATATGTCTGCGGTGTCAGAGTGGCGGGCGTGTTGATAAAAAATAATCAGATTCTTGTCCAGCGTGATCGAAACGGAAATGAATATGCATTACCTGGAGGACATATAAAAATCGGAGAGACTCTGGAGGATGGATTGCGGCGTGAATTTCAGGAAGAAATCGATATGGCTATTACTGTAAAACGTCTGCTGTGGAGTGAGGAATCCTTTTGGAATCAGAACGGAACGAAGGTACACCATCTTTGCTTTTATTATTTAGCGGAAGCCCCGCTTTATTTCGATATACCCCGTAGCGGTGAGTTTATCTCTCATAAAGATAACGATGACGTTGTAATCGGTTGGCTGAATACCGAAAAAATCGAAAAGATAACGATATATCCTTCTTTTTTGAAGACGGAACTTCGTAATTTATGCTCGCCTATAAAGCATTTTGTCACCTATGATTAAAATGACGGCATTTTCCGGGTAATCACCGTTGTCAAAATCCCGCTCCTTTACACAGCAGCCAGGCTGTATGTGCAGGAGCGGGAAATTGTAATTTTGTTACACGTCGTAGGTTTCGTCAAGCTTTTTCAACTCTCTGAAGGTATCAATCTCAACAATATCGTCAAAGGAGCATTCTCTTATGGCTATTTTATATTCGGAAAGAAAATAGTCAAGCGCAACTTGATCCCAGTAGCGTTCTTTTCCTCCCGGGGACTGATAAATGCGTTCTATATGACCGGCAAGCTTTGCGCCGTCTTCTGTGTTCCAATAGGAGATTCCGAACATATGATAGCAGTCGGTGCCTCCAACCGACAAGCCGGTGATAATGCCGTTTTTCGCGGTAAAGCACCAATCGTCGGTAACCTTTACCGGAACGCCGAGATAGTTGGTCGAATATTGGTATTTTGTGATAAGCGATGGGTTGTACAGCAGAAGGTCCGCCTCAAAGATATAGGTGTTTTGGAGCAGATATCTGGCGCACATTACGGAGGAAATATTATTTGCCTCGTTATACGCAGGATTTTCAATAAATTTGATACTTGGATATTTGTAGAGAAGCTGGTCGAACTGTTCCGAGAGATATCCGCGTACAATATATATTTCCTGTATGCCGGCGGCGATAACGGCGTCAAGGAGACTGTCAATAATTCTTTTTCCCTTTACCCGCACAAGCGGCTTTGGAGTGTTGAGCGTTATCGGAACAAGGCGAGATCCGAATCCGGCGGCAATAAATACCGCACGTTTTACTCTGTAAGGCTCAAGCGTATCAAGCCCTTTCGGAGTTATTTTTCCATCACAGAGAAGCTCTGATTCAGTGAGTTGTGACAGGATTTTGTTAACTGCTCCGAGAGACATCCCTGTTTCCGAAGCAAGAGCCCTCTGTGTTTTCATGCCGTTTTTTTCGATGCTTGCGAGTATATCAAACTGCTTTTTGGTGAGCATGGCTAATTTCCTTTCAATCCGACGGCAAAGCCGTTTTTTTGTGTTTTGCGAATATCCGCTTGGTGAGATAAACCATTGTTTTCATCAAGAGATTTACGGCAAGAATGAGAAGCGAAACAAAAGCGGAGGATTCGAGAAGCATCTGTGCTTCAAACTGCGGAATCATAAGTGAAATCGGCTTTGTACGAATATTGGCCAGAAATGCGACGGCGGATATCGTCATCATGGAGTTTATGAAAAAATAGGAGAACATTTCGGCAAGCGTTGTCTTGGTTTGTGGCAATATGACGTCTTTTATTAGACGGAACCTTCCTATTCCGAGTGAGGCGGCAACCGCTTCGAGATTAGGGTTCAGCTTTCCTATGCTGTTATAAATCATCAGATAAGGAGAAGAAAAGAAATGAACCGTATTGGCAAGAATCAGAATGGCAAGCGTGCCGTAAATAAAGCTTCCGCTGAAAAACAGGACGTAAGACAGGCCGAGAACAATCCCCGGAACGGCAAGCGAGAGAATAGACATGAGATGGAGAAACTTGGAAGCGCGTACCGAGGTCCTTGCGGTGAAACAGGCGCAGATAAACGATACGGCGGTTCCGACGAGTGCGGTGAAAAGGGCAATTACCACGGAATTGAGCAGGTAATCTCCGGCTCCCTTTCGGAAAGTGTTTACCACATTATGTAGAGTGAGGCTCATGTCAATGGGATATCTGTTTGTAAAGGTGATGGCAATAAACGAGAAAATAGGGTAGACAACGCAGACTGAAATCACGCTAAGCAGTATGAAAGCGATAGCATCGCGAAGAGGTCTTTTTTCAGTATGGAAAGGGCGGCATACGCTTCCGCTTCTGCGGTCTCCCTTGCAGATAAGGTCAATTATGAATGCCGCAGCGGCAGGAATAAGAAGAATAAGTCCGAAAAAGCTTCCCTTTGCGAAATTCTGTCTGCCTATAACCTCCTCGTACATGAGTACAGGAAGAGTTTTGTACATTCCGCCTATCATAAGAGGCACACCGTAATCGGTTATAATCATGGTGAATACCGCGAAAATTACGCTTATCATCGGTTTTTTCAAATACGGAGCGGTTATCGCAGTAAAACGTCTCGGTTTGGGAATTCCGAGAACAGCCGCCGCATCATAGGGTGTACTGTCTTCGTATTGGAGAATATCGGATATCATGATGTAGGCGACGGGAAAAGCATACATGACAGAGCCGACGACAATTCCCCAGAAGCCGTAAATTCCCTTGGTCATGCCGAAAAGCTTTGTCAGGCTTCCGTTGGATCCGAAAAGAATGATAAGTCCCATTCCGTGAGAAATAGAGGGAATCAGCATCGGAAGCAGAACGCAAAGGTTAAAAAAGGATTTAAAACGTACCGATGTTCTTGTCATGCACCACGCAGCACACGCGGCAATGATGATTGCAATCAGCGTAGCCGTTACGGATACCGCAAAGGAGTTTCCCGCTGCTTTAAGTATGCTTTTGTCGGAGAGAAGCGCACCGAGATCGGCTTTTCCGAGATTGGTGAGCATGGAGAAAAGCGGGCAGAGAACAGAAATAATGAAGAAACAGCAGAGAAGAAATACCGTAGTTCCGCTGAACACATTTTTCCTTGTTATAGATATTTTTGCTGTCAACAGAAACCCCCCCGTTATCTCATATACTTTGCGAGAGAATCGATTTTTACTTTCAGATTATCGAGAACAAAGCTGCGGACATAATCATCGGCAGGAGAATCGAGTATTTGCCGCGGGGTATCGATCTGATGGATTTTTGCCTCGCCCATGACCATGATTCGGTCCGACATGGCAAACGCCTCTTCCTGGTCATGGGTAACATAGATAAAGGTGATCCCTACCTCTCTCTGGATCTTTTTCAGCTCGATCTGCATCTGCTTACGGATCTTGGCATCCAGTGCGCCGAGTGGCTCATCCAGCAGAAGAACCTTCGGCTCATTGACAAGAGCTCTGGCAATGGCAACTCGCTGCTGCTGTCCACCGGAAAGAAGTGTAACATCTCTTTTTTCGAAGCCTTCCAGCCCTACCATTTTCAGCATTCTTTTTACCTTCTGCTCAATAACAGATTTATCTACCTTTTTCAGATTCAGGCCGAAACCGATATTGTCCATAACATTGAGATGCGGAAACAATGCATATTTCTGGAATACCGTGTTGATCTCTCTTTTATATGGAGGCAGCTTGGAGATCTCAATTCCGTTAAACAGTACCTCTCCGCCGCTTGGCTCCTCAAAGCCGGCGATGATCCTTAAGGTTGTTGTCTTTCCACAGCCGCTGGGTCCCAGAAGCGTAAGGAATTCGTTTTCGTGAATGTCCAGATTAATGCCCCGGAGCACCTGCTGGTCATCAAAGTTTTTTGTGAGATTTTTTAACTCGATCAGTTTATTGCTCATCTTTTATATTCCCCTTCCCGCGTTTTCCTGCGATCAGATATACTGCCAGTACCAGAAGGATCACTCCCAGCATTATGGTACAAAGTGCATTGATCTCCGGCGTAACGCCTGTTTTCATCTGTGTGTAAACTTTTATCGGCAGCGTGGATACACGTGGCCCGGTTACAAAAATACTGATCACCACATCATCCATGGACATGGCAAAGGCCAGCAGAGAGCCGGATATAACAGCCGGCATGATCAGCGGCAGGGTAATGTCCC
>USPP01000081.1 GCA_900556615.1 uncultured Eubacteriales bacterium | reverse complement strand
ATAATAATCCAAAGAAAATACAGTCATAAACACCCGATTCGGCATTTTCCCGGTTTCCTGACCGGGAAAATGCCGGGCTTGTTGCTTAACGCAACAGCACGGTTCAACAGACATTATTTATTCAGAAACCTTACTGTACTTAAAAATAAATTGTTCAATCGTATTCCGATCTTCTCCGCTTAACCCACCGTGCTGCTGTCCCTCAAGGAACATATACTGTACATCGAGATCGGCTTCTTTCATCTGCGAGACAAAATTCTCCGTTCCCTTGATCGGGAAGCAGTCGTCCAACTCATCTCCCGTTACAATATAGGGAATATCCGGCATTTCATCAATTCTATGTTCCGGTGAAATTAGTTTCAGTGCTTCCTCAAGCGGCATATCATAAGCGTTCACGGCACTGATAAAAGCACGCGGAAAGCTTTGCTGATTTGAAAAACATTCAAGAACGTTGTAACAGGGACAATGCGCAACGCAGGCATCAACAGTATGCCGGGAATCAATAGTATAAATCAGCGCACCTTGTCCTCCCATGCTTCCTCCCATAACCGTAAGCGTAAAGTCCTCTTCGTCGCTCCAGCCGTATTTATCCATATATGCATCCACGATAAGATCAATCACTCTCACCGCACCCTTGTTCATCCAACTCCACGGTCCCGGAAATGTATAGGCAAGAACAATTCCCTTTTTAGCACATTCTTTGGCAAAATCACTGCTGTACGCAAACATATTGTCCATATTTCCTCCAAGACAGGAATGACCTCCGAGTCCCGGAAATTCAAGCACGATTCCCGTAACTTTTGTCTCGGGCTTGATAAATATCTCGTTGCTGACGCAATAATACGACAGGGTATCCTTATTTATATACTCGCCGTCCTTCTTTATGTAATCCGTGTATTCGCCGGACTCTGCGGTATCGCTTATAGAGGTGGAATCTGCTGAACTCTCAGTTTCAACAACGTCACTCGTCCCGTCTCCCGACTTATTATTTTCTCCACATGAATTAAAAAAAACACTAAACAGCATGATAAAAGCCAACACAAAAAAATCTTTTCTTATTTTCATTTGTGTTTACAACCTTTCTTAATTCTCTTTTACCGGAAATATCCGGTCTATAAACTTCACTTAAGGCAATACCGCACAATGATTGTTGTGCAGTTGCGCCGCCGGATTTTTCGTCAGACAAAACAAATTGAGGAGGCAAGAGTGATTCCTCTTGTCGACGAAATTTGTGAAGTATGACGGAAAAACTGCAAGCAAATGCGAAACAAAGACGTTAGCCGGTAATTGTGCGGTGTTGTCTTAACATAGAAAGCAGTAAGTAAAATGATAGGGGGAACCCCTGAATTTCTTACATCTGAAAAAATTCAGAAGTTGCCCCTTTTTCTAATTAGATTATCGAATATTTGTCTGACGCAGCCGAGAAAGTTATCTTTTTTTCTTCACGACCATAATGCCCGCGGCAGAGACAAGAGCAACAAAAGCTGCCGCGATACCTGCGTCAAAGGTATCAGCCGGCGTTTCGTCGGCCCCGGTTCCGGGAATGATTTCGTACCAGTCGAAATTGAGTCTTGTGCCTGCAAAGCCTGTTTCGGCATTATATATACGAACTGTGTGCTGCTTATCCTTGAGACCTGACGCTTCAAAAAAGACTGTCGGTGTCGTATCATTGGCATTTTCGGTTTTGAGAGCATTCGCAACACAAGGATATTCCGTCCCGTCTATTTCTACCTTTGCAGCACTTGAGGTACCCAATTCTGCCGGAATATTACGATAGCAGGTACCGATTCTTATGGCGGTTCCGGTAAAGGTAATCTCTGTGTACATCTCGCCGTGAGCCGCTACCCCCTGAGACTTTGTCGTACCGGAAAAATCGAACTGAGCAAGATGAGAAGGATCCTGCCACCAAATCTGCAGCTCATACTCGTTCGGACCGAACAATGCGCCATTAGAAAGATTGGTAACTTTTATTTCTGTATTATCAGCTACCGTGTAGAATTTAACATTGTCATTATTTACAATCGGGTAAGCAGTATATCCCTCGGCAGGCGTGATGACAGCCGCACTGACTGAAAACACCAACGCTACAAAAATCATAAGACTGATAAGAAGCGTAATAAACTTTTTCATAACAAATCAACTTCATCCTATTATTTGAAAAGTTCGAAGTTCCCCTTTTCCTAATTAGTTTATCGAATATTTGTCTGACGTAACTGAGAAATTTATCTCTTTTTCTTCGCAACCATAATGCCCGCGGCAGAGACAAGGGCAACAAAAGCTACCGTGATTCCTGCGTCGAAAGTATCCGCTGCTGTTTCATCGGCTCCGGTTCCGGGAATGATTTCATACCAGTCGTAGCTAAGTCTATTGGCTCCTCCGTCGTTCACTATTTTAATGGTATGTTTCACATCCTTTAACCCGCTGACCTCAAACCAAATTGTCGGAGTTGTATTATTCGCATCTGACGGATTCAGCAGATCGTTGTTAACAGTTGCTTCCTCTCCATCCACATATACTTTAGCACCCTGCTTTGTAGTTCCACCGTTTCTATAACAAGTACCAAGCTTTATAGCTGTTCCCGTAAAGGTTATTTCCGTATACATACCACCTGCTTGGGCAACACCTTGAGACATCTTAGTGCCATTGTAATCAATTTCCGACAAATGCGAGGGGGACTGCCACCAAACCTGAAGCTGTCCGGTTGTTCCGTATGTAGCACCATTTCCGAGTTCATCCGGAACCACAATTGCAGTTCCGTCGTCTTCAAAAAATTTTACATTTTCATTTTTAAGAATGCTGTAATAAGTATAACCTTCGCTGGGAGCAACGGTTGCAGCATTTACTAAAATCGCAAAACTACATAAAACACATACGCTTAAGAGAATCGAAACAAGTTTTTTCATAATTACCTCCAAAAGACATTATTTATATTTCAATTTAAAACGTAATCCGTCTAATCTCAATTACTTTTTCTTCTTTACGACTACTATTACGACAACAACAACCGCAATGGCAGCAACAATTACAATCGGAATCCATATCGGAAAATCCGATTCATCTTCGCTCTTATCGTCAGTATCGGGCGCGTTGGTCGAGACGTCCGAAGTCAAAGCTGCAGATTCTTCCGTGCTTTCATCAGGTGCGGCGGAAGTATCTTCTGAGCTTGCGACAGGCTCTGTGTCGCTTGTAGCAGGCGGTTCCGTAACGCCGTATGCACTGGTACTCGAATCTGTACCGATAATCTCATAGAAGTCCCAATTCAATCTTGTACCGCCAAAATTCGCCTCAGCGTTATATACACAAACAGTATGTTCCTTGTCTTCAAGACCGCTTACTTCAAAAAAGATGGTCGGTGTCGTATCGTTAGCATTCTCCGGTGTAAGAGCACCCTCAATCATCGGATATTCTGTACCGTCAATGATTACCTTTGCAGCATTGGAAGTACCAAATTCTGCCGCCATGTTACGATAACAGGTCCCCAATTTTATCGCCGTACCGGTAAAGGTAATTTCAGTATACATGTTGTCAAGAACTGCTACACCTTGAGAAAGCAATGCGTTGTAATTACTCAAAAGCTTAAACTCGGACAGATGACTAGCTCCGAAAGGCCACCAAATCTGAAGCTCTCCGTTGTCTCCGATCACCTGGCCGTTAGTTAAGTCGAAAACATCAGGAATTTCAAGCTCGGTTTCGTTTCCTTCTTCATCAAAAGCCACAAATCTTACGTTTTCATTACAGAGCACCGGATATGCGGTATATCCCTCGTCAGGAGTAATGACCGCTGCGCTTCCGGAAATCATGAGTGCCGTAAATAAAACCATGCTGAGAATAACCGTAATTAACTTTTTCATAATGAAATCTCCTTTAATTTTAATTTAGTAATTTATATCAGACAAATAATCTAAATCCAGAGTACATACTTGAGCAAGAGCCGAAAAAATCATGCTTCCGTACGGTAGAACCAGAAAACACCGGAACGTTTTTCTATGGAAGCGGTCAGTCCCTTTTCGTTAATCTCACTGCCGCTTAGAGTAAAGCTTCTTTCTTCCTCCGGTACTTCGAAAATATAGTTTTTTTCATTTTCAAAGCCCTTTGGCATAACCGTAATAGAATCCTCTTCGCAGCGTGTGTTGCGGATAAACTGAATCAATCCGTCCCCGGTTTCCTCACGGAAAAACTGTATGGAAAAATAATCCTCGTTGCTTTTCCTAACAGGGGTAAGACAGAAAAAGTTGCTCTCAAGCGTATAAGGCGCCGCCCTCTTATAAAGCTCACGGAAAGCCTTTGCCCGCCGAAATTCTTCCTCCTCAGCAAAGGCGTTAGCGCCGAAGGTGGTTGCAGGACCAAAGGCACAATGTCCCGCATAGCTGTCATATCCGTGCGCATGAGGTTTTGAAGTCCCGTAATTGCCGTCCTCATCATCCCATGATGAGGCAATCGAGCGAAAATACGGCGTCCATTCATACCACGTTTTCTGAAACGCCTGCTTAACCGGATGCTCTCCATAGCCATAATCGGTCGGATGAAGCGTTACCGCTCTTCTCATCGCCTCTATATCGTTGCGGCGTCCTCCCGACGCACAGGAATCTATCCAAAGATCGGGAATGTCAAAAAGCAGATCGTCCCAATATCTCAGATAACCCTGAATATGCTTATTCTCGGTAATTCCGGTACGGTTTTCCTCTCCGTCATTCTGAAGCCACCAATTAAGCGGGAAAGGATTTCCATTAAAATCCTGCCGGTATACCTTAACGCCGCCTTCACTCATCACCTTTTTAACCAACGCCGTCAGCCACTCTCGACATTCGGGATTTCCGAGATCAAGAAGTCCCTGACTGTCAAGAAAATCGTTATTCATCGGTTCTTTGAGCTTAAGTACATATTCCTTTGGATTTTCGTCAGGCCAGTATTTAAGACTAATTCGCTCAGGTTCAAACCAAAGAAGAAACTGTATGCCGTTCCTGTCGCACAGCTTCCCTACAGGACCAAGTCCGTTCGGAAATTTTTCCGGATCAGGATACCATTTCCCGGTTCTTACCCAGCGTTTCACTCCGCTTTCATCATAACAGGGATACCAGCCTGCATCTATCCACCATATATCGGGTGTGACGCCTTTTTCTATCAGTCTATTGATTGCAGAGCACTGATTCTCCTCGGTGGCAAGAGTAAACTCTTCGCCTCCTCCGCTATGGGTAAAGCACATTTTAGGTGTTATCATCCCTCCCCTTGTCCGCGGCAAATTATGAGCAAACATCCATCTGCGCCAAACATTAATGCCTCGGTCGCTGTCTCCGTCAAAAGCCATAACAACAATTCTCGGACTGCGTGCCGTCTCACCGGGTTTAAGATAAAACTTTGTGTATTCCTGTTTCGCTTTAAAGCGGAATCCTCCTCTCTCCCCCTCAATCAAACATTTCCAATTCCCCGGCCAGCCGATTGCAATATTATATCCGAAACCGCCTTCACAGGTTATACGGTAATAAGGCCATGCCCGATCGCAGGAACGTCCTTCCTTGCTTGCCGCTTCAAAAAGTGTGCCCTCCCGAAGCAAGCTTGCCGTTGTCTCAAGCCCCGATCTGTTACAAAAATCTCCGTTATTACTGTACAGGGTTACCGTTCCTTCGGTCGGAACAAAAGTGTTTATTCCGAAGAAGTCTGATATAACCGCTGATTTCCTGTCGCTGTTATTTTCAAAATATGCCGTCCATTCATATACCGGAAAATCCTTGTACTCAAAGCACTCAACTCTGAGCGTGAGCGCGGTATCCGGTATATTCGCCGAATAGGTTCTTTCCACAATATTGGCATCTATCAGGCGGCGCTCCGTTTTAACCTTGAGCGCTTCCGGGAATCCGTGATAACCGATTCCGTCAAGCTTATAGGAAACCGGAAGCCTTGACGGATCGTTGATCAGTTCTGAAAAAGCCCGTCTGATAAGCTCCATATCGCGAAGGGTAGTTTTACTTGAAAACATAGCATTATGCCTCCGTAATCCAGATGATTTCCGAACCGATGCTCTTAATGGAAACGGTGATTCCCGTTTTCATAAGCTCGCTGCCTTTGACGGTACAGTTTTGTTCGTCTCTGTCCTCAAAGGTAAGCTTATACGTTGTTTCGGCGTCAAGACCGTCAAGCTTCACCGTATAGGTTTCGGAAGTATTTTCCGAAGGCTTAAAGAGAAATACCGCTCCCTTGATTTCATTACTGCTGTCGGAATCGGCGTACATAACGCCGTCCCAATTCACGCCGTCTGGTCTCGGAAGAATATGGTAAAGATCACCGTCGCGCACAAGCGCGCGTACCTTCTCCTCATACATGGTAGAATATTCTTTGACATAATCTCTCAGAACCGTACCGGTCCATGAGGAAAACATCGGAGCACCTAAAAGCTGTGTCCTGAATCCCATATCAAGCATGGTATCCTTAAAGTCATAATCTTCATCGGTGCAGGTTGAATCCACCACCGGATAGAAGGTAGATTTTGAGGGGTTACAGAAATCCATATTACAGGGCAACTGAAGCTGCGAAGGATGAATTACATAGCTGCTGTCATAGAAGGTAGTACGCATTGACAGATAGTTCGCCGCATCGTCGCAATTGATAACCGTAGCAAGCGTAGCGGACTGCAAACCAGCAAGTGATGCGAATCAGTAGTAGTTTAAGCCACTGATTCGCATAAAAATAGTAAATAGTAAATTGTCAAATAGTAAATGCAATGGCATTATATCCAAAATTAATCCTTGATGCATTGGCAACAGTGCGTTATCCCGGCACCGGAAAGAACCTTGTCGAGGATTAAT
>USPP01000080.1 GCA_900556615.1 uncultured Eubacteriales bacterium | reverse complement strand
TATCGGACTTGAAATGGCTTCCTACTTTAATTCTATCGGTACCAAGGTTACGGTAATCGAAATGCTTGACCATATTGCCGGTCCCACCGACAGTGAAATCAGCAAAATTCTATATAAGAATTATGTCAAAAAGGGTGTTGAGTTCCTCCTCGGAGCAAAGGTTACCTCTGTCGGAACCGATTGTGTAAATTATGAACTCGGCGGAAAAGAGCAGAGCGCCAAGGCTGACGCAGTGCTCGTTTCGATTGGAAGACGTGCTATGACGCAGGGAATCGGACTTGAAAGCATCGGCGTTCTTACCGAAAGAGGCGCGATCGTAACCAATGACAGACTTGAGACAAATGTTGCCAATGTTTGGGCTGCCGGAGATGTAAACGGGAAATCAATGCTTGCGCATACCGCTTACCGCGAAGGTGAAGTCGCTGTTAACAATATGCTCGGAAAGCCGGACAGAATGAATTATAACTCTGTTCCTGCGGTGATATATACCAATCCTGAAGTGGCTTCTGTCGGAGAAACCTCGGAAACCGTTAAAGCTAAGGGACTTGACGCAAAGGTCGAAAGCTTTACCCTCAAATACAGCGGACGCTATATTGCCGAAAACGAAGGCGGTGACGGTATCGTTAAGCTCATTATCGATAAGGAGCACCGTAAGGTTATCGGTGTACATATGATCGGTAACTACGCTTCCGAAATTATATACGGGGCAGCGCTGATGGTTGACCGCGAGATGAGAGTGGAGCAGGTTCAGAAGATTGTCTTCCCGCATCCTACCGTCGGTGAGGTTATCAGAGAAGCTATGTTTATGATTTGAAAATGTAAAATAAAACAGTAATAAGGAGATAAAAATCATGCCAAAGAGTCAATTTGTAGATCCCAAAAAAGCCTTTGAATCCGGTTATATTCATTTTACCGATATTCCGGTATGCCAGTATAATAAAACCTTAGAGGAAGAGAAAGCTCTCTACAGTAAAGAGGATTTCATGCGTATCTATCGCGACATGGCAATCATTCGCGAGTTTGAAACCATGCTCAATGAGGTTAAGGTAAAGAGCGAATATAACGGCGTTAAGTATAATAACCCCGGTCCTGCTCACCTTTCGATAGGGCAGGAGGCTTCCGCGGTCGGTGAGGCCTACAGTCTTGATATCAACGACTATTCCTTTGGTTCCCACAGAAGCCATGGCGAAATCCTTGCAAAGGGCCTTTCTTCCATTCATAAGCTTGACGACAAAGAACTGTATGATATTATGAAAGAATTTCTCGACGGTTCTGTTCTGAATGTTGTCGAGAAGCATATGAATGCCGGCGGAAATGTAAAGGAGCTTGCTATAAACTTCCTTCTTTACGGCGCTCTTGCCGAGATTTTTGCCCGTACAACCGGATTTAACCGCGGTCTCGGCGGATCTATGCACGCGTTCTTTATTCCTTTCGGACTTATGCCAAACAACGCTATTGTCGGTGCGTCTGCTCCGATCGCTCTCGGAGCTGCGCTTTATAAGAGAGCCAATCATAAGCCCGGTATCGTGGTTTCCAACTGCGGCGACGGCGCAACCGGACGCGGACCTGTTCTTGAGTCCTTTAACTTTGCCTCTATGGATCAGATTACCAAGCTTTGGGGCATGAACGGCAAGTACAGCGACGGCGGTATGCCGATTCTCTTCAATGTATTCAACAATCACTACGGAATGGGCGGACAGACACGTGGAGAGACAATGGGCTTTGATATGGTAGCCCGTCTCGGAGCAGGCTTCAATCCCGACCAGATGCATGCTGAGCGCGTAAACGGATATGATCCGCTTGCCGTTATTGACGCGGTTTCGAGAAAGAAGCAGCTTCTCCTTGAGGGCAAAGGTCCCGCACTTCTTGACGTCGTAACCTACCGTGTATCAGGACATTCGCCTTCTGATTCCTCTACCTACCGTACTCAGGAGGAGATTGAAGCATGGAAGGCGGCAGATCCGATTCTTGCCTTCAAGAGTAAGCTTATTCTCGGCGGAATTGCTACCGAAAACGAAATTTCGACTCTCAATGAAGAAATCACGAATCGTATGACAGAGATTATGAAGCTTGCTATCAATGATGAAATTTCTCCCAGAATGGATCTGAACAAGGATCCCGATGCCATTGCTTCCATAATGTTCTCCAATCAGAAGGTTGTAAGCATGGATCCTTCCAGAGAAGCCGAAATGCTTATGCCTAAAGAAGAGTGTCCGAGAGTAAAGGACATTGCGGGTAAAGTCCGTAAGGCTACCGATGATAACGGAAAGCCGGTTTCCAAGATGAAGATGTACAACATCTGCGACGGTCTTTTCGAGCCGATTATCGATAAATATTATGATGATCCTACGCTTATTGCCTATGGTGAGGATAACCGTGATTGGGGCGGCGCATTCGGCGTATACAAGAAGATGACCGAGGCGGTTCCTTATCACAGATTCTTTAATTCACCTATTTCCGAGTCCGCTATTGTCGGATCGGCGGTTGGCTACGCAATGTGCGGCGGACGCGCGATTGTAGAGCTTATGTATGCAGACTTTATCGGATGCGCGGGCGATGAAATTTTCAACCAGATGGCTAAATGGCAGGCCATGTCCGCCGGAATTCTTAAGATGCCGATCATCCTTCGTGTTTCCGTCGGTTCTAAATACGGCGCACAGCATTCTCAGGATTGGACTGCTCTTACTGCACATATTCCCGGACTTAAGGTCGTATTCCCGGCAACTCCTTCCGATGCAAAGGGACTTATGACAAGCGCTCTTGACGGAACGGATCCGGTTGTCTTCTTTGAATCACAGAGAATTTACGGAATCGGCGAGCAGTTCCTTCCCGACGGTGTTCCCACAGGTCATTACGAGGTTAAGCTCGGCGATCCCGATGTTAAGAAAGTCGGTAAGGATGTAACCATTCTTACAATCGGCGCTGTTCTTTACAGAGCTCTTGACGCTGCTAAGACGCTTGAAGAAAAATACGGAATTTCGGCAGAAATTATTGATGCGCGTTCTATCGTTCCGTTTGATTACAGCAAGGTTATCGAGTCTGTTAAGAAGACCGGAAAGATTCTCATTGTGGGCGATGCCTGCGAGCGCGGATCTGTTATGAAGGATATGGCGGCCAATATTCAGGAATTTGCTTTTGATTATCTTGACGCTCCCGCTGTTGCTCTCGGATCCCGCAATTGGATCACACCTGCCCATGAGCTTGAGGAGGCTTTCTTCCCCTATCCGGATGCTATCATTGATGCGATCCATGAGAAGCTTATTCCGATCCCGGGATATGTTCCTACTCATGACTACTCTGATATAGAGAAAATCGAGAGAGCCAAGAAGGGACTTTGATCTCAGCTTCTTAGACATTTTGTCTTAAGGCAGCACTGTGCAGTCACGGCTTGCTCCTTGATGGCATTCTGCTTGCCTGTTTCCCGTCAACTTCACAGTTTTTGTTGGCATAGGGGCCCGCTCCTGTTTCCTCAATTTGTATCGTTTGACGAAAAATAGATCGTGCAGCTGTATTGTCAAAAACTGGCAGTATTGCCTTAAAAGTGCTTTTCCCGTTTTTTTCGGGAGAAGCACTTTTTTTATTCGGTATTATTGCAAAATCGCTATAAAAAGGTTATAATATTCTCAGGGTATTTTTTGATATACAGCGTATCGAAATCGGAGGCAAGACATGAATATCATATATTTGAAATATGCTGTTGAGGTAGCGAAAACCTGCTCGATAAGCAAAGCAGCGGAAAATCTGTATATGGGACAGCCGAATTTGAGCCGAGCAATAAGAGAGCTTGAAGAATCCCTGGGGCTGACAATATTTGTACGTTCTCCCCACGGCGTTAAAACCACACCGGAGGGTGAGGAATTTCTCTCCTATGCGAAGAATATTCTGCGGCAGATAGATGAGGTGGAAGCGGTTTATACTCAGGGGAAAAAGCACAGGAAGACTTTTTCGGTATCGGTTCCCCGTTCAAGCTATATATCTTATGCCTTTTCGGAATTTGCCTCAAAGCTGACGGAAGTATCGCCGGTCGATCTTTTTTATAAAGAAACCAACGCGCAGAGGGCGATTAACAATGTCATAGACGGGGGCTATAATCTTGGTATTATCAGGTTTCAAACAGGATATGAGCAATATTTTGAACAGCTTTTGCGTGAAAAAGAACTAAATTCCGAGCTTATTTCGGAGTTTTCATATTTCCTTCTCATGTCCGAAGAGCATCCTCTTGCGGGAAAGGAGAATATCAGCTATGACGATCTCTCTCACTATACGGAAATTGCTCATGCCGACCCCTATGTTCCGTCTATATCGATGGCTACGGTAAGAAAGGAAGAGCTTCCTGATATTACAGAACGTCGTATTTTTGTTTTTGAGCGGGCAAGTCAGTTTGATTTGCTTTCAAAGGTTCCGGAAACTTTTATGTGGGTTTCTCCGATTCCTGACGGACTGCTTGAAAAATACCGACTGATACAGAAGCGCTGTGTAAACAATACCAAGCTTTATCGCGATATGCTGATATACAAAAAATCGTATAAGCTTTCCGAGCTTGATAAGGATTTTATAACAGAAGTGGTCAGAGCCAAAAGACTTTATTTGAAATGAAAAACTATATATTTTTGGATATATATCTATATGCCTATTAAGCATATCACAGCAGTGAATGATTGTGATATAATAATATCGGAGAAGAATTGGTTGTCGTCTCGATTTGCGGCATCCTGAGTGCTCTCACAGGTAAGACAGCATAACGGATTGCTGATTGTATCTCTTGGTTCCCGGATTATGCGCAACAGAAAGGATTGGTTACATGAATCTTGACAGAATTATCGCAGTCAGAAACAATAAGACGGTTTTCAGAGACGGAGCCCGTGTTATAAAGGTTTTTGATAGCGATTTTACAAAGGCGGAAATATTAAGCGAGGCTCTTAATCAGGCGTTGGTTGAGGAGACGGGGCTTCATATTCCGGGAATTATTGAGGTAACTTCCGTGGACGGAAAATGGGCAATCGTTTCGGAATATATAAAAGGAAAAACTCTTGCTCAGCTTATGAAGGAAAATCCTTCGGAAAAAGATAGTTATATTTCTCTCATGGTAAAGCTGCAGACGGATATATTTTTGAAAACAGTGCCTACGCTTCCCAAGCTTCGGGACAAGCTGCACCGGAAAATATGCGAGGCAAAGCTTGACGCAACAGTCAGATTTGACCTGCATAATCGGCTTGACGCTATGCCGAAGCATACCGAGCTGTGTCATGGGGATTTCAATCCCTCGAATATTACGATTGCAGAGGACGGCGTGCCCTATATTCTCGATTGGTCTCACGCTGCAGCGGGAGATGCTGCTGCCGATGTCGCACAGACTTATTTTATGCTTCTTTATGAAGGAGACAGCGGAGCGGCGGAAAAATATCTTGACCTTATTTGTTCCCAAGGCGGTATGGACAGAGAATATATAAAGAGATGGTTCCCGATTGTGGCGGCGGCCGATTCCGTAAGAGGCATGCCGGAGGAAAAAGAATTCTATTATAAGTGGGCAACGAATTTAAAAATCGGGGAGGAATAGAACGGGATGAAAATAACAGTATGCATCGGAAGCTCCTGTCATCTCAAGGGTTCAAGGCAGGTAGTGGAAGTATTTCAGCGCCTTATTGCCGAAAACGGTCTTAAGGACAGAGTAGAGCTTAACGGAACCTTTTGTATGGGAGATTGCCGCTGCGGAGTTTGTATTACGATCGACGGCGAAAGGCTGTCGGTAAGTCCAGACACTGCCGAAGCGGTTTTTAACGAAAGAGTTCTTGCCGGGCTATAAAGTGGGAACCGATTTTTGATTATTCAGAGGAAAAGAATATGATGATTATCATGATTTGCGTAGGAAGCTCCTGTTGTCTGAAGGGCTCCTACGAGTTGATCGAGCTTTTCAAGGCGGCAATTGCGTCTTATGCGCTTGATGACGAAGTCACGCTCGCCGGCAATTTCTGCACCGGAAATTGCAATAGGGTGGGGGTGACAATACAGATAGATGATAAAATATATACGGGAATAACCCCGACGGGTTTTGACGTCTTTTTTAAAGAGCACGTTCTCAAACCTCTCGGAAGAGTTTGAAGTGAAAAAGAGGGAGAAAGTCCCCGGATTTTGGCGGCGAAAGGAGATGTTTATCGATGTCTGACTGCTTAAGACTAAAAAAATCAAATTGTAAAAACTGCTATAAATGTATACGTCACTGTCCTGTGAAAGCGATACGCTTTTCCGGGAATCAAGCCAATATCATCGGAAACGAGTGTATTCTGTGCGGTCAATGCTTTGTGGTATGTCCGCAGAACGCAAAAGAGATTACCAGCGAGACCGAAAAGGTTAAGGTGATGATACAGAGCGGCGTTCCGGTGATTGTAAGTCTTGCGCCTTCCTTTGCCGCTGATTATGACGGGGTAGGGATAGATAATATGCGAAAGGCGCTGAAAGCGCTGGGATTTACCGATGCTGAGGAAACGGCTGTCGGAGCTACTATCGTAAAAAACGAATACCAGAGAATGTTAAGAGAAGAACACAGAGATATTTTGATTTCTTCCTGCTGTCATTCCGTTAATCTTCTGATACAGAAGTATTTTCCGTCGGCATTGCCCTATCTTGCCGATACTCTTTCTCCGATGCAGGCGCATTGCCGTGACATAAAGCGGCGAAATCCCGAGGCGCAGACGGTATTTATCGGACCTTGCGTTGCCAAAAAGGATGAGGCGGATTATTACGGAGGCTATACCGACGCGGTACTTACCTTCGAGGAGCTTGCCGAGTGGATGAAGGACGCGGGCGTTGTGC
>USPP01000079.1 GCA_900556615.1 uncultured Eubacteriales bacterium | reverse complement strand
CGACATTCCCGCCGTGGAGATGGCATTTTCCGTTCTCATTAAGCGCCACTGCATATCTTTTTCCGTTCAGTTCAAAGCCGCCGCCGGAAATCCTGTTGCCATACCTTCCGATAATAGAGCCGGTATAGCTGGCACGGTCGGCAATATAGTCCTCAACACTGTCAAAGCCGCAGACGATGTCCGAAAGCTTCCCTTCTCTGTCAGGAACATAAAGACGGTTCATAATACCGCCATAGGTAAGTATCGTTACATACGCTCCGTTTCTGTTCTTAAGAGTATAAGCAAAAACCTCTTTGCAGCCGTAAAGTCCGAACAGCTTTTTTTCAATGCTCATCTTATCATTATCCTCCGAAGATTATGATTTTCTAATTCTGTTTACATCATTATACAATATAGTCTGAAATATGTCAATATCGTTAATCTCAGGAAAGCGCCCTGCAAAGTCTCGGAAATTTTGGCTCAAAGCTGAAAAACCTGTCAAGCAGCTTGCCGAACACTCCCGTTATGATAAGAGTTCCGATTCCGATCCCGTCAAGCACGCCGTTTAACAGCAAAGCAAGCATTACCGACACGGCAAGCATCGTGACATCGTTTATCAGCTTCATTCTGTCGTTTACTATATGATATCTGTCGGCAAATTCCGTCACGATAAGCTCATATATCTGAAGCGGGAGGGAGGTTCTGAAATAAAAAGCCACAGCAAGTGCCGTCACGGCTTCTCCAAGAGCAAAACAGAGTATTCTTCCCGCCATAGAAGCATAAACGGTTCCTCCGCCGAATACCGACAGCCACATATCGAGAGAACAGCCGAAGAGAATCCCCGTCACAAATGCCAATAAATACTTGATTCGAAAGCGCTGTACTCCGATACACATCACAATCAGTAAAAAACCTTGCCAAAGATATTCGCAGGTCCCCTGTGTGAAAAAAGCAGAGAATGAAACAAGCTTTAAATGAAGAATATAGGCAGGAGCAGCTATCATAGACAGTCCGAATCCGGCTTTTGTACAGAGCGCCACCCCGAGAGAACACAGGATGATTCCGAGAAGCCATGCAGCCTCATTCATTTTTCCGATTTTCTTTGTTTTACGAAGCATTTTCTTTTCCTTCCATGTGTAACGCGTCAAACACGATGTATGATATTATATCACACTGCTCCATATTTTACAAGGGAAATATCTATTTCTTTCTTACCGGAATCTGATGGTGAGTTCTCTTGAAAATCAGAAGCATCGGTTAAACGATCAGCTTTCTCAATCCGCCAAGTCATAGTATCAACAGAACCGAAACTCCTTTTAACAAAATGATAGTACAAAATTTCTCCGCAACCGCAAACCTATTTCATCGTATTCTCGTCACAGCAATATGGTCATTTAAGCATTATTCTATTTTCGGACAGCATAACATTCACACTTGTAATTTTTCCGTACTATATACTTAAGACAGCACCACTGTGCCCCGTCGGTGTTGCCTTAATCAATCCCTTCGTTTTTTGTCTTACCATTCAATAAATTATCTCGGAAATCTGCATTTCCAATAGATTCAGCGATTTCATAACAATCCTTAAGGCAACACCAACGGAGCACGGCTAACTCCTTCATTGCGCAATTGCTCGCGTCTTTTCCGTCATACTTCACAAATTTTATCGGCAGAGGCGTCGCTCTTACCTCCTCAATTTGTTTGCCTGATGAAAAATCTGGCGGCGCAACTGTACAATAATCATTGTGCGGTATTACCTTAAAAACTTTTATCTGCCCAAAACGCCGTTTTTTCCTATACCTTTCATTTTCTCTTTCTTCTCAAGAAAGAAGCAGGGTATCTCCTGCAAAATGCTGTTTCTTCAGTCTGACCACTCGCTCAGCGGTTAGTTTTCAGATTACAAAAATACGGAGCGGCGAAATGCCGCTCCGGAAAGATATTTTTTCACGCGATTCTCCTGTCGGGGACAGAGCTTACAATTCCGAAATATGCCCTTGACGTAACAAGATAAACAATAACATAAAATACCGCAAAAATTAAGAATGCAGCACCCGATGTAAATAGAAACAGTTTGATATTATCCAGATTAAACAGTATCAGCACTCTGTTAATCATCGAAAAAGCAAAAGCCATATGCACGCCGGAAGCTATCAGTGGGAGAAAGAATACCGTTATTACCTGAGAATTTACCGTAGAACGAATCTCCGACTTTGTCATTCCAACCTTCTGCATAATATCAAAACGCGACTGATCCTCATACCCCTCGGTAACCTGCTTGTAGTACATAATCAGTATCGTAGCAAGAATAAAGGCAGCTCCCAGAAAAATACCTATAAAAAATAAACCTGAATATGTTCCAAAGAAATCTGCCTCATTGATATCGGAACCACTCATGGAATAAGAATAGTAGGTAACCGATTCACTTTTCGACATATTTTCACTCAGTCTTTCGGATAGCTTATCATAAATATTCAGCCTTGTATCCTGCGGAGCATCAATATCAAATCCGAAATAAAAATTCGGAAAGCTCATTTCGGGTGAACCGGAAAAATTTATGTCTGCATACATTTTGACAAGCCCGTCAATGTCCTCATCTCCGGGTAATACCACCCAAATACCGCTGGATTCATAGGAACCCGATAAAAGGAAATTTTCCGCGTCGGGGTTTCCCGTAACCTTATAGCTTTTTCCATTGGTAAAGGTAATCTTTTCCGGTGTATCTCCATTCACATAAAATACCAACGCTTCCCCATCCTTAAGCGGAGCTTTTCCCTGACCGTCTGTATAATCCTCATAGGTTATCGCGAATATGCGAATCAGCGAGGATGCCCCTGCTCTGTCAAAATCAATATTCCCACTCTCTTCTCTCACATAACCTGAAAAATAGCGATAGCTTCTGTATTTTTCCATTTTCACTTGAAAATCGTTCATAGTATCGTCTATCACGGTTTTTATCAGATCAGCCGTCATGTCGTCCGAGTGATCGAGCCCCAAGATTATCTGTCTCGGATATATTGAGCGTAAAGACTCCGTTTTTCCCACATACAAACAAGTAACAGAAGAAAGCGTAACTAAAACCATTGTCGAAAGAATACAGATAGAAGCGAGCCCCGCTCCATTCCGTTTCATTCTATAGGTCATCCCCGACACAGAGGTAAAATGCTTCGGTGAATAATAATATTTCTTATTCTTTTTTAGCAATCGCAAAAAAGTTACACTTCCCGAAATAAAGCAGCAATATGTTCCGATGATAACAAGTATAACCGCCACAAAGAACCAAGCCATCGCTTCGATTGGTTCTTTTATCGTCAACGCTAAATAATACCCTATGCCAATTAATATCAATCCCAAGAAGGATATAAGAAAGTTTCCCTTGGGCTCTTTTTCACCGACACTACTTTCACGGAGAAGCTCTATTGGACTTGCCGTGCCGAGTTTTCGCAGGGAACTTAAATAAATAAGGAAAAACACCGCTGAATAGATCACGACAGTTATCACCCCAACCGGAATATTAACATAAAACTCAAACGGCGCAACACTTCCCATAAGTTTGAAAAGACACATTTGCGACAGTTTTGACAGAAGAATTCCCGAACCAAGCCCCAATATCAGTCCAAGCATACCGACCATAGCATTTTCACAAAACATAACTGCTGCAATATGCCGCTTTCCCATTCCGAGAACATTATAGAGACCAAGCTCTTTTCTTCTGCGCTTCACAATAAAACTGTTGGTATAGAAAAGAAATAAAGAGGAGAAAATCGCTATTGTAATATAACCAAAGCCGAGAATCGTTCCAAGTGTACGCCCTCCTCTTATCTCACCAACTCCCGGATCCTTTGAAAGAAAAGCAAGAATATAGAAAATCGCTATCATACAGACGCATGTCAAAATATACGGCAGATATATTTTTCTGTTTTTTCTTATGTTTCCAGCCGCAAGGCGTATATAAAGTCCTGATTTCATCTATCGTGCCCTCCGGTCGCAATGATCGTCAAAGTATCGGAAATTTTTTGATACATTTCCTCATCGCTGCAGTCGCCGCGGTAAAGCTGATGAAACACTGTCCCGTCTTTGATAAAAAGTACACGTCCGGCTCGGCTTGCCGCCTTAGCAGAATGCGTGACCATCAGGATTGTCTGTCCCTTTTCATTGATCTCCGCAAAAAGGCGCAGAAGCTCGTCAGAGGAACGGGAGTCAAGCGCTCCCGTAGGCTCGTCGGCAAGAATAATTTTCGGTTCGGTAATCAAAGCTCGTGCTACCGCTGCCCTCTGCTTTTGCCCTCCCGATATCTCATAGGGAAATTTTGAAAGAAGCTCCCCGATTCCCAGCTCGTAAGCAATCGGAGTCAAGCGTCTTTCCATCTCTGCATAACTCTTGCCCGCGAGAACAAGGGGAAGAAAAATATTATCTCTTACAGAAAAAGAGTCAAGCAAATTAAAATCCTGAAAAACAAAACCAAGGTTATTTCTCCGAAAAACCGCAATATCTTTATCCTTTACTTTACAAAGATCAATCCCTCCGAGAACTGCACTGCCGGAGGTAGGCTTATCAAGAGAGGCAATTATATTGAGTAAAGTGGTTTTTCCGGATCCCGATTCTCCCATAATCGCCACATACTCACCTTCCTGAACCTCAAAGCTCACATTCTCAAGAGCAGTAACGCGGCTCCCTCCAAAACGTGTTGTATATACTTTTCTCAGATTTTTAACTGTATGCTTACAGAATTTTCCTTCGCAAGGCTTCACACAAACGGAAACCTTCCCTGGTTCGTTTGAAAATACATTTATTGTATCTATTTTGAGTCCTGGAGTTTCCATAGCAATTCTTATATAATCATCTTTATTAACGGCTCTTGATAAGCGCAGTTGTTCTGCCATAGTTTTGGCTTACATTTCCCCTTCTCATTCTTACACTTCAGTAAGAAACAGCTATTCCGGTTTTATTTTCACAGAATCAAGACATATCATAACCGACGTTCCCTCTCCCACTGCGGATTCCGCATAGATTCTGTGACCAAGACGGTCACAGATCATTCGGCACAAATAAAGCCCGATTCCGGAGGCCTTCTTGTCAAGCCGTCCTGTCAGCCCCGTATAGCCGTTTTCAAATATCCGCGGCAGATCCTCCGAACTGATTCCGATGCCCGTATCGCTTATCACAAGCGTCAGCGGCTCCCTCATATAGATCGAAATCGTTCCGCAGGAAGTATATTTAAGTGAATTCGATAACAACTGTTCAATAACAAAGGACAGCCACTTTTCATCGGTTATAACCTTCAAATCAGGAACATTGTAATGAAGTCCAAGCTTTTTTCTTATAAACTGCGGTGCAAACTTTCTCACCGCCGTTCTGGTTATCTTATTTATATTGCACTCCCTAAGGACGTAATCCGTACTGTCAGACCCAAGACGAAGCCTTATCATAACCATTTCCACATACTGTTCTATCCGAAACAGTTCTTCAAGAAGCTCTTTCGATTCTTCATCGTCTCTCTCGCTCAGCAAAAGCCGCATGGCAGATATCGGGGTTTTTATTTGATGTACCCAAACGGTATAATATTCATCGGTTTCTCTGCGTCGGTTTTCATTCATATCCGCAACATGCCGAAGCTCGCTGAAAAGCTCTTTAATAAGCTCCGTATATTCTTTCCCGATCGGATCATGGGGAACCGGCAAATTGTCAAGAGTAAGGGTTATTTCATTTTTCAGTACAGCAAGCCTTCCGCAATATGCGGAGAACCTTCGATAGTCAAAAAAAACGAACAGTGCTGTAACAGCCGCACAAAGCATTGCTCCATATCCAACTGCCGCCGACTCTAAATCGAACAAAGCGAATATTCCGGCAAAAATCACGCTGAAAACACCAATCAGAAATATATCGCCCGCACGCCGTTTCAAATACTTAAAAAACATCTGATGTTCACCTTTCAATAAGATAACCAAGCCCTTTTTTGGTGACAATAAAATCAGGAAGCCCTTCAGCGTCAAGCTTTTTTCTGAGTCTTGTCATATTTACGGTCAGAGTATTCTCATCAACGTAACAATCGGTTTCCCACAGCTTTTCCATAAGAGTGCTTCTACTGACAATATTTCCCTTACGCTGAAGAAGTGTAAGCAGAATCCTATACTCGTTCTTTGTCAGTTCTATCTTTCTTCCTTCATAGATAAGGCAAGCCCCCGATGTATCCAGTCTTGCTCCCAGATGTTCGGGAAACATTGCCTGTCCTCCAAAATCATAGGTGCGACGGAGAACAGCCTGAATTTTCGCTGTAAGCACACTCATGTCAAAGGGCTTTGCCACAAAATCATCTCCGCCCATATTCATAGCCATAACAATATTCATATTATCCGATGCAGAAGATATGAATATCACCGGCACACTTGATATTTTCCGTATTTCCCTGCACCAATAATACCCGTCATAAAACGGAAGAGACACATCAAGGAGAACAAGATGAGGTGAGTACTCAGAAAAAATATTTATTATTTCTCTGAAATCTTCGGTCTCACAGGCATCGTATCCCCATGCGGTAAGACCGCGCTTTAGCGCTGAGGATATTTGACGGTCGTCTTCAATTATCAGTATACGATACATAGCTTTTCTCCCCATATTGGAACTGTTAATAAATTGCTATAAAAAGTATACCACAAAAATTTCTAATTGTAAATAATGTCTACTGAATCATTCGCTTTGCGAATGATTGGCGTGGCAAAGCCATACCCCATATAAAAACAGCAGTATATAATGTTTTTATATGGGGCAGATATTCCTTGATGAACTACTGATTTCATGAAAACGCAACACCTAAGTGCAAGGTTTTTAAGGCAATACCGCACAATGGTTATTGTGCAGTCGCGCCGCCGGATTTTTCGTCAGACAATACAAATTGAGGAGGCAAGAGTGACTCCTCTGCCG
>USPP01000078.1 GCA_900556615.1 uncultured Eubacteriales bacterium | reverse complement strand
ATAAGCAAGACACCGATGGTTATAGCAGATTATTTCACGGAAGACGGATTATTGAAACAAGTCGGTCTTGAGGAAAGAACAAATAATTTTCCTGCGCAGCTTTCCGGTGGAGAGCAGCAGAGAGTAGCGATAGCAAGAGCACTTGCCAAGAATCCATCTCTTATGCTCTGTGATGAACCTACCGGGGCACTTGATTATCAGACCGGAAAATCAATTCTTAAGCTCCTGCAGGATATGTCGCGGGAAAAGGGAATGACGGTTGTCATTATTACTCATAATTCTGCACTTACGGCTATGGCGGACAGAATTATTCGGATAAAAAACGGGACGGTACTGAGTACAGAACTCAATAATCATATTATACCTGTTGAAAATATAGAATGGTAAGGATGGAGCATATGAAATCGTCGCTGATCAAAAGTACCTTTCGTGAAATAAAAGGATCGTTCGGCAGATATCTTGCGATCATTGTCATAATCGCTCTCGGAGTGGGTTTTTTCTCAGGCTTAAAGGTTACAAGACACTCAATGCTTGAAACTGCCGATCAATATGTTACCGAATCAAATATGTATGATTTCAGGCTTCTTTCTTCGATTGGATATACTGATGATGAAATTAACGGGTTGACATCGCTGGACGGCATAGAGTATGCGGAAGGGGCGTTTTCCGCCGATGCCGTGTTTAAAATCAACGGTACGGAAAGAGTTTTTAAGGTTCATTCGCTGACTGAAAAAATAAATAAACTTTCGGTGGTTGCCGGCAGACTCCCGGAAAAATCGGATGAATGCGTTCTTGATTCGGAACGATATGATGAGAGCTGTATCGGAAAGACGATAACTACAGATGACAAAATTTTTTCTCATTCCGAATATACGGTTTGCGGAATTGTTTCTTCATCTTATTATCTCAATATTGAGCGCGGAAATACAAAGCTTGGAGACGGAACAATCAGCGCATATGCCTATATTCCTTATGACGGTTTTGAAACGGATTTATACAGTGAGGTTTTTCTCACTCTTGAAGACAAAGCATATATTATGTCGAAGGAATATGATGAACTGATTTCTTCGATAGAAACGTCCGTCGAGAATAAAAATAAAACAGTCAGCATGGAAAGATTTACTTTATTACAAAACGAGGCGCTTTCGGAACTGTCTGATAGAAAGCAAGAATATAGCGAAGAAATTGAAAAATTTAATTCGGTGACAGCCAACACGCTAAAGGCGTTTTACGACAGGTTTGATTTTATTTCCTCGATTTCCGGAGAGTTGGAAGGAAAAAGTGCTGCTGAGCAGATTGAGGCTTTTTCAGATATTATTCAAGAAAAGCGTTTAGAAGTGCTTGTTTCTATTACCGCACTTGAAAATATCGGAATTAAAGAAGGGAAAGAATATAACCTTCTTTCAGAAGCCCTTTTATCTCTTGATGCGGCGCTGCAGGAATGTGAGGAAGCTGAAAAACTTCTTTCTGACGGGGAAAGTGAATTGAAAAACGCGGCGGAGAAAATCTCCCAAGCCGAAAAAGAAATAAACGAAATGGCTGAGCCGACCGTTTATCTTTTCACGAGAGATGATAACATAGGATATTCCTGTTTTGAAAGCGATTCCAAAATTGTAGACGGAATTGCAAAAGTATTTCCCGTATTCTTTTTTTTGGTAGCGGCTCTTGTTTGTACTACCACGATGACCAGAATGGTGGATGAAGAGCGTACCCAAATAGGAACCCTTAAGGCGCTCGGCTGTGGAAGCGCGGCGATTACGGGAAAATATGTTTTTTATTCAGGAAGCGCAGCGCTTATCGGGTGTATATCGGGCTTTGCTGCCGGAACATATCTTTTCCCGCTTGCAATATGGCGAGCCTATGATATGCTTTACGGTTTTGCACCGATCGAGTATGTGTTCGATGGGAAGCTCGCCGTTATATCTTTTGCGGCTGCGATGCTCTGCTCAATTGGTTCAACGCTCATTTCCTGCCGCAAGGAATTTGCAAGGCGTCCTGCCGAGCTTGTAAGACCTAAAGCTCCTAAAGCGGGGAAGCGCATTCTTTTAGAGAGAGTTACCTTTATATGGAAACGTCTTCCGTTCCTCAGAAAAGTATCGTTTAGAAATATATTCCGTTACAAAAGACGGCTTTTTATGATGATACTCGGTATAGGCGGGTGTACTGCACTTGTCCTCACAGGCTTCGGAATAAGAGATTCTATCTCCAATATTGCCAACCTGCAATTTGATAATGTTACGGTATATGATTATGTTATCAGCTTTGACAGTAATATTACAGCGGAAGAACGGGATTTATTTTGCAAAAATAATATGGATAAGCTTTCCATGTGTGAGTTTGTCTACCAGGGAAGCGGAGATATTATCGATAAATCTAACGTTAAAACCGTCAGCGTTGTTGCCGCTGTTTCTGATAAAATTACAGACTTTATAAAGCTTCATGACGGAGAAAATATTATCCCCGCTCCGAAAATAGGAGAAGCTGTTCTTGATAAAAAAACCGCTGATTCCCTCGGAATAGCCATAGGAGATAAAATTGTTATCAGGGACATTGATTTTAATGAAACAGAGTTTACGGTAAGCGGTATTTGCGACAATTATGTTTATAATTACGCTTTTATCTCTTATGACAGTATTGCGGAGCTTGGTTATGAAATACGAAACGCATATGCCTTTGCTGCAGAAAATATGGATTTGCATGAAGTATCAGCTGCTTTAATGGAGGAGAGTGGTGTAATTAATGTAACGGTTAATGCGGATATAAAAAATCGCGTTGATAGCATGATGAAAAGTCTCGATTCAATCGTGTGGTTGGTTATATTCTGTGCAAGCGCGCTTGCTTTTGTTGTGCTATTTAATTTGAGTAATATCAATATAACGGAACGGAGCAGGGAAATTGCGACTATAAAAGTGCTTGGCTTTTATCCCTCTGAGTCCTGTGCCTATGTTTTCCGGGAAAATCTGATTCTTACCGCAATGGGAGCAGTATTCGGAATACCGCTCGGTATGTGGCTTCACGGCTTTGTTATCAACTGTATCAAAATAGACATGGTTTCATTTGATATCGTTATAAAGCCCCTAAGCTACCTCTTGGCAATATGTCTTACCTTCCTATTTGCTTTCATTGTTGAGCTTGTTATGAGAAGAAAAATAAACGGTATCAATATGGCGGAATCTTTGAAATCCGCTGAATAAACAACGGGGGACTGTTTGCATTAACGCAAACAGTCCCCCAATTATGATAACTTAAGGCAATACTGCACAAGGATTGTTGCGCAGATGCGCCGCCGGATTTTTATTTTTCGTCAGACGATACAAATTGAGGAGACAAGAGTGGTACCTCTGCCTACGAAATTGGTGAAGTATGACGGAATAGAGGCAAGCATATGCGCAATAAAGGCGATAGCCGTACATCCGCGGCGGTGTTGCCTTAAAACTTGGCGAAAAATAACTCCGTTGAGTTCGTCGCGTTATCCTGCATAAGGAAAGGAAACCGTTTTATTGCGGGTGATGCCTTTCAACTGTTTCAGAATCTGTTCTGAACAAAAGCGAGATGCACCACAGGGCGGCAAGACCGACAAGGGTATATACGATTCTGCTTACTATAGCGGTTTGGCCGCCGAATAACCATGCAACGATATCAAATCTGAACAGACCAATGCTGCCCCAATTTATTCCGCCGATTATAACTAATGCCAATGCAATTTTATCTAACATTTCTATCAGCTCCTTAATATTTATTGGCATAATAAATATTCCCCATAAGCTGATGAATTATTCAAAGCAATGCTGTTTACTCGGTGGCAGAAATTGCAAGAGATTCGTCGGTTGCACCGTCATTTACAGTAATATTACCGTTTGTTACAAGTGCTTTAATAAGGCATTTTGGTGCGGGGGAAGTGATTTTCAGTTCACCGGGCGTTTCTTCTGACTTTGTTCCGTTATAGGTAACAATTCCTTCCGTTGCCATAAGATTATAAGTAGCGAGATTGGCAGAATAGGCTCCGTTGGCTTCAACCAAAAGATTGCCGTTTTCAATATTTGCCGAAAGCGTTGCTATTTCAGATGTCGTTATCGAAATATTTCCGTTTGTTGTTTTGAGTTCCGCAATGGAAATGGTTTCGATTTTATCAAAAACAATGTCCGAATCATTTGTCGTTATATAATAATCAATTGGATTAGAAAGATTCTTACAATAGACGGTTCCTTTTTCTGTGGTGACATTAAGACTTTTCAGACCGGAATTTTCAGATATATATATATTAACTGTTTTCGGTCTGTCAGGATCGGGTTTGTCGAGAAAGAAATACCTTAATCCTTTAAACTGTATACCGCCTCCGCTCATATCAATCATGGAGGAAATAAAGCTGACAGTTCCGTTTATTGTTACTGACGAACCACTAAGTGTAGTTTTATATGAGTTAACATCAAAATTTTTCAGTTCGATATAGCTGTCTTCAGCAGTACCGATTATATTCACATCCACATCGGCAAACACAAGAGAGAGCTTTGTTATGCTTTCGTCAGAAATATTATAGGTATATACGGAGTCTCCCTCCGCATTTATTTCTTGATCATAGATTTTTATACCTTGAGTTTTAGCCATGGATTTCGCAATTCCGCAGGCCATGAATCCACCGACAAACAGTATTACTGAAAGAGCAAGAAAAATTAAAGAAGTAGGTTTCATCCTCCAATACACTCCTTTTTAAAGTATACATATAGTTCCTTTGCTTTTTTTATCACGTATTTCGCAAAAACAAGGAGCCATTTTGCGGCAAAAGGCATCAGCCGCACTGCAAAATTATAAACAAGTATCCCGCAAAAAAGGACAACGGAACCGATTATAATACTTAAACCGCATTCGTACAAACCTATAGGCAAACTGGAAAGCATTTGTGCTACGCCAAAAATAAGTCCGAATACCGAAGTCAGCGTACCGGCTGCGGTCATTGCGACAAGAAGGGCAACGGCGGCAATGATAAGAACGGCTATGGCAAAAAATGCAGATGCAAAGAGAAGAGCAACGGCAAAAACGACTGCTGCTGTTAAAGGAAGCGTTGCGGCAAACAGTAGCCAAAATTTTCTGGTATTATTTTTAATTGTTTCGTTATCAGGTACAGTATATCCGACCGTTCCGAGGGGTGTCTCTGTTACCGATTTGACTTTCGAGCGTTTTATATCTTGATTAGATATATCTTTTGAAGAAAGAGATGCGGAACTCTGACGATTCTGGGGTGGAGTATTACTATCGTACTTCTGAGCCAAAGAAGCTTCATATGCAGGTTCTTTTTTTCGGGTTACAAATGAAAATTCACCTGTTTGCTGCCGTTTTTCAGAAGATTTTTCCGATTCTGTCTCATCAGCATCGGAATTGGATTCGCAGGGTACTGTTTCCGTTGCAGCTTGATGCTCATTGCTTTCATTATCGAGCGCCGTTTTTTCGGTTATACGTTTTATTCTTGCTGCAACACGATCGATGCTTCCGAGCTTTGAAATCTCCTGACTTACTTCTTCATCGCTTTTTTCAGAAAAATAATTGTCGAACTGATTGAGATGGCGATTTATGTATTCCTCGCCTACTCCTAACGCCGAAAGCTTTTCCGAAAGCTGTGTATAGAATGTCTGTTTATCCATCTATGAACGGTTCCTTTCAAGAAAATATTGTCCGTCGAAAAATACGGAAGCGGATTATCAAATAAAAAATTGCTTGAAATCCAATTGAATTTATAGTATAATAGCATCATAATTTATATTATACCAAAGATTGTGAGAAAATACAATATGAGAATGCGAAAAAAAAAGCATGGAGCAGAAAGAATTGTCGCTTGTTCAGAATATTTTTTATCAGATAAATCAAAAATAGAAAAATTCCCTGTTGAACTTGAGATAGGATGCGGGAAAGGGGCTTTTATTTTAGAATCAGCTAAAAGGCATTCCGAGAAAAATTTTATTGCTATGGAAAAGATTAGCGATATCATACTTCTTGCGGCAGAGAAGCTTAAATCCGAGAATATCGGAAATGTGAAGCTTATTAACAGTGATGCTTCAAGGCTTCTTGATTTTTTTGAAGAGAGAACCGTAAGCAGAATTTATCTGAATTTTTCGGATCCGTGGCCCAAAAAAGGATATTATAAAAGAAGACTTACTTACAAAGCCTTTCTTGATCTTTATAAAAAAATTTTAATACCCGATGGTGATATCGTTTTGAAAACAGACAATGTCGGACTGTTCGATTTTTCTCTTGAGCAGTTTGAGCAGGAGGGCTTTAAGCTCAGAGATCTTACAAGAGATCTTCACAATAGCATATATGCTGCGGATAACATTCTTACAGAATACGAGAGAAATTTTTCCGAAAAAGGTTTCCCCATTCATCGTGTTATAGCGTATTTATGACTTTATTCATGTTTTTTTACACTGATTTTGCTTATTATGACGAAAATATATAAT
This sequence comes from uncultured Eubacteriales bacterium, assembly GCA_900556615.1. Lineage (GTDB taxonomy): Bacteria > Bacillota > Clostridia > Oscillospirales > CAG-272 > Colimorpha_A. The sequence continues at coordinate 520 of USPP01000078.1, read as the reverse complement.
TCAGTAAATATCTATTGACTTTAACGCTTTACTATGATAAAATATCAGCATATTATTTAGAGATTTGAGAGGAATCTGACATGAAAAAGCTTATATCGATGATTTTAATTTTGACTATGGCGCTTGTACTTTTCTCATCCTGTGCGGATACAAAAAAGGATTGGGAATATATTGAATCAAAGGGAACGCTGAAAATCGGTGTGACGATATTTAAGCCGATGAATTATACCGACGATGACGGTAATTGGACGGGATTTGAAACAGAATTTGCAGAAAAAGTTACCGAGAAGCTTGGCGTAAAAGCGGAATTTGTAAAAATTGTTTGGGACAAGAAGGTTGTTGAACTGAAGTCAAAGGCGATCGATTGTATTTGGAACGGTATGACGGTTACAGACGAACTGAAAGCAGAAATGGACATGTCACAGTCATATATGAACAATTGGCAGGTTGCCGTTATCAGAAAAGCCGATGCCGAGAAATATACTACCCTCGAGTCAATGGACGGTGCGAAAACAGCAGC
>USPP01000077.1 GCA_900556615.1 uncultured Eubacteriales bacterium | reverse complement strand
GATGATCTTGATGGAGTTTTTGTTGGCGCCAACAAAAACTCCATCAAGATCATCGGTGACCACACCGAGAAATATATTCAGGCTTATTTCCAATATGACAGTAAGAAAACCGGCGGCGTTACGATTTCTCACCTTCGTTTCGGCGACAGCAAAATCAAGTCCCCCTACTATATCACAAAGGCTGACTTCGTTGCCTGTCACAATCCGTCTTATATGGTTAAGGGATATAAGATTGTTCAGGATGTAAAGCCGGGAGGAACTTTCCTTCTCAACTGCCAGTGGACACCTGAGGAAGTTGACCATCACCTTCCTGCCGAGGTCAAGAGATATATTGCCGACAACAATATTAATTTCTACACCGTTAACGCGATTGATAAGGCGCGTGAAATCGGTATGGGTAAACGCACCAATACTATACTTCAGTCCGCTTTCTTCGCGCTCGCCAATATTATGCCGATTGCAGAAGCAGTTGACTATATGAAATATATGGCGAAGAAATCCTACTCCAAAAAAGGAGACGCCGTTGTCGAGATGAACTATAAGGCCATCGACGCCGGTGTTGATGCTCTTGTCAAATACGATGTTCCGGAAAGCTGGAAAACCGTTTCTGCTTCCGAGACGGCAGTCGCAGCCACCGAAGGACGTCCTGAGGTTGTTAAGTTTGTAAATACCGTCCTTGATCCCGTATCAAAAATGCTCGGAGATACTCTTCCCGTATCGGCGTTCGAAGACAGTGCAGACGGAACTTATCCTCAGGGTGCTTCCGCTTATGAAAAGCGCGGTGTTGCCGTTGATGTACCCGAGTGGATTCCCGAAAACTGCATTCAGTGCAATCAGTGTGCCTTTGTCTGCCCGCATGCTACAATTCGCCCTTATCTTCTCAATGAAGATGAGGCAGCCAAGGCACCCGAAAATACGAAATATACCGTAAAGACGCTCGGAAAAGATGTGTCCGGTCTTAAATTTACCATGTCTGTCAGCCCGCTTGACTGTATGGGTTGCGGGCTCTGCGTCAACGTATGTCCCGTAACACAGAAGGCAAAGACGGCAGGCACGCCCGAAAAGGCAGCACTTGTTATGAAGCCTCAGGAAACGCAGTCCGAACAGCAAAAGGTATTCGATTACTGTGTGAAGGAAGTCTCGAAGAAACCGACCTCCTTCCCGCTCCTTAAAAACAGTCAGTTCGAGCAGCCTCTTCTTGAATTTTCAGGCTCCTGCGCAGGCTGTGCGGAAACCTCCTATGCACGTCTTATCACTCAGCTTTTCGGAGAGAGAATGTATATCTCCAACGCAACCGGATGTTCCTCTATCTGGGGCGGTTCGGCGCCTGCCACTCCTTACACTGTCAATCGGTCCCGCTTGGGGCAACTCCCTGTTTGAAGATAATGCAGAACACGGTCTCGGAATCTATCTCGGTCAGAAGACGATCCGTAATCGTCTGATCGAAAAGGTAAAAGCTCTTGAAACTCCCTGCGAGAAGTGCAAATCTATCGTAGACAATTATCTGAATACCGTTGACGACGGCAAGGCAAATGAGCAGGCAACCAAAGAGCTTGTCGAGCTTCTTGAGGGCTGGGCTGCTGACGGTAACGAAGCCGCCAAGGAAATTCTGGCCGATAAGGATTACCTCTCCAAGAAGTCCGTATGGATATTCGGCGGAGACGGCTGGGCTTATGACATTGGCTTCGGCGGACTTGATCATGTTATCGCTTCCGGCGAAGATATCAATATAATGGTATTTGATACCGAGGTTTACTCCAACACCGGCGGACAGGCTTCCAAGGCCTCCAATATTGGTCAGGTAGCTCAATTCGCGGCTGCCGGTAAGGCAATCGGCAAGAAGGATCTTGCACAGATCGCTATGTCCTATGGATATGTGTATGTAGCACAAATCGCTATGGGTGCCGATATGAATCAGACGCTCAAGGCGCTTACAGAAGCTGAGGCTTATCACGGTCCTTCCATTGTTATCGGTTACGCTCCCTGCGAAATGCATGGGCTTAAGGGCGGTATGACCAACTGCCAGGGTGAAATGAAGAAGGCGGTTGACGCCGGATATTGGCAGATGTTCCGTTACAATCCTGCGCTTAAGGCAGAAGGAAAGAATCCGCTTTCCATAGATTCCAAGGAACCTACCGCAAGCTATATCGACTTCATCAAGTCCGAGAACCGCTATAGCCGTCTTGCTCAGGCATTCCCGGAGAGAGCCGCCGAGCTCTTTGAAAAAGCCGAAAAAACAGCGAAAGCTAAGTATGAGCATCTTAAGAAGCTGGAAGAGCTTTACAAATAAATCAAGGTAATACCGCACAACTCTGATGATATAGCTGCGGAGTCATATTTTCGTCAGACAACACCAATGAAGAAGGCAGGAATAACTTTTCTGTCGGCGAAATTTGTGAAGAGTATGACGGAAAACGAACAAGCAAATATGCCGTCAAGGCGCAAGCCGTGAGTTCGGCGGTTTTGCCTTAAATATTCGAAAAAAAACGGAAGCTCCTCTGATTTCAGTCAGGAGAGCTTCCGTTTTATACACACAGACGCCGCGCCGGATTAACCGGAGTATTGTGTTATCAAGGATTCAAAAATATGAGTAAAATGCCAATCAGACAGATGATAGGCATAGTATTCAAGGGATTCTTACTGCGGTTCGGCGTGTGCTGAACGGTAAAATAAAAAAGGCACTGAGACTTCTGCTGTCTAAGTGCCTTTTCATTTTTTAAGGCAAATACCGCACAATAATTGCTGCGCAGATACGCCGCCGGATTTTTTGTCAAACGATAAGAGGGCTCCACTGCCAACGAAATTGGTGAAGCATGACGGAATAGGTGCACGCCTATGCGCAGCAAAGACGTTAGCTGTGCACCCGGCGGTATTGCCTTAAATCAGCTCTGCATTATGCATATGAATGAAGAATCATTTTTCGGTTCAATCCAGGTCCTTCTCGGCATTGAGTACAGCTCCTGTACATGCGTCGATTTCATATTCATATTCATATCCGTTGCAGGAAAATTCCACCTCATAATATTTAACGCCGTCTTCATAATCAAGCTTTGCTTTTTCAAAGACAACCTGCGAAGCCTTAAGTCCTGCATGAGAAAGAGCAAGCTCTTTGGCTTTGGCAGCAGATATAACCGCTGTTCCCGTCTGTTGTCCCGCATTTGTCTGATGATCATCGTCAAGCTTTTTTTCGTGTTTGATAACTGCTCCGGTATAAGCATCGATATCGTAATCGTACTCATAATCCCCGGAAACAAATTCAACTTCATAGCATTTTAATCCATTGTCGATATCAAGTTCAGCCGTTATAAATAACGTCTCCGAAGCGGAGATTCCCGCATGAGTAAGTGCTGCTGATTTTGCCTCCTCTGCGGAAATAAGACGAGAATCCTGCTGCTCTTTGTCCGTCCGATCATCATCGTCAAGCTCTTTTTCACACTTGATAACTGCGCCGGTAAGGGCATTGATATCATAATCATATTCGTAACCGCCGGAAACAAACTCAATCTCATAATGTTTTATTCCGTCCTCGTCATCAAAATCTATTTTTACAAAGATGATATCAGACGTAGAAATTCCCGCATGGGAGAGAGCAAGCTCTTTTGCTTGCTCGACGGAAATGAGAGTCGTTTCGTCTTGCTGGCCTTGATGATCGCCGTTATTGATATGAACCCCGTCATCAAGCTCCTTTTCATGCTTAACGACTTCTCCGGTCAGAGCGTTTACGTCGTACTCGTACTCATAATCTCCCGAGCAAAATTCTATCTCATACACAAGAATTCCATTTTCCATATCCATTTCGACTTTGTATCGGGAAATCCGTTCCTCGGTAAGTAATGCGTGAGCAAGAACGATTTCTTTTGCTTTCGCTTCTCCGATATATGCCTTGTCGCTTGCCTGACCTACCGAAGATACGTTGTCAAGGGCTTCAGTATAAGATTTCATTATCAGATTGAGCTCATTAATGCTGAGAGAGGCAAGCTCTTCAAAGGTTTTCATACCGTCCAGCATAAGAATTTTATTTATCAGCTGAGCTTTTCCGACTGTGATTCCGTATTCTTCAGCGATTTGTCTGAGAGCGCTATCCCCGGTAACGGTCTGACTCAGAACAGCACCGGTAAAACTGTCGGTTTGAAGCAAAGCCGATACTTCCGCTGTAAGTCTATCCTGAAGTGAGCTGTCTGAAGTGCCGTTGTCTACGCTGATCAGAATAGAATTTGCAAGCTCGCTGATATATCCGCAGCGAAGCATTGAGCCGATCAGGGCATTAACGGTAATATCAATACTGCTTCCGGAAAAGTCCATCTCCCCGATCACCGTTTTACCGTCCTCATTCAGAGGCGTTACATCAAGTACATGCTCTTTTTTATTTACCGTAATCTGAATGCTCGGATTTACGTCAAGAGACACCGTGGAGGCTACGGCATAATTCATATCGTAAACACGATAACCGAAAAAGCATCCGACAGCAAGCACAAGACACGCTGCCATTCCGGCAAAATATCTTGCCCATTTATTTTTTTTCTTTGTTTCTGTCATGGTTAAAATCAATCCTTTCTGATTTTTGCAGTCGGAGAGAATGGAATCAAAACTGTCGGGAACAACACTGTCAAAAGCCTTTCGGATTCTTTTATTTATATCTTTTTCATTCATATCGTTTCCTCTCCTTCAAAAATTTTGCGCAGTTTTTTCAGCGCACGATTGTATTTTGACAGAACAGTAGACAGAGGAAGCTTCAGAAAGCCGGAAATTTCGCGATGCTTAAAGCCTGAAACCGCGTGAAGAACGACAATTTGTCTCTCTTCATCGGATAATTTCTCAAGACATGCAGAGATAATCTGTTTATCCTCCATCAGAAGCCCGTTTCCAATACTCATATCCGTTTCCACCTCTTCCGGAGGCAGATCCGCGCTTTTTCTCTGTTCCCTGAGCTTCTTTAAAGCCAGATTTTTTACGATGGTTAAAATCCATGCCATCGGCTTACCGACCGAATGGTAGCTCTCCGCGGCAGAATATATCAGGACATAGCAATCATGAAGCACGTCCTCCGCATCATAGCTGTTCTTCAAAATAGAAAGAGCAAAACCGTAAACGGACGAGCAGGTCAGGGAATACAGTTCACTCATAGCAGTTTCAGCTACAGCTCCCCCGTCGGCAATCATAGAAATACAGTAATCTATGTTGTCGCTGTGATTGTCCGTATTATTTTTATTTGCTGACGTCTGGCAAAATATAAACACAGTTTTATCTCCTTTCATACAGTTAATCCTGGAAGAGGTAATTTTATTGCATATATCAAAAAATTTTTTTATTTTCTGCGGAGCAAAAGTCTTTCTTGTATAGCAGATTAAACGCTTAAAAATTTTGCTGAAAAATAGTATTACTAACGACACTTATCTAATCCATGTCAGAGTACAATCTTTAACACCGGAAAAGTAAGATACGCTATAAAATTTAAGGCAATATCGCGGAGCTCACGGTCTACACCTTGACGGCATATCTGCTTGTCCATTTCCCATCATACTTCACAAATTTGGGCGGTAGAGAAGTCTTCTTGCTTCCTCAATTGGTATCGCCCGACATAATACGACTGCGCAGCTGCTTAGAAGAACCGATTCTCAATATAATCCCTCCGGGGCTGATCTGGGTAAACACCATATTAATCTTTTCAATCAGGGTAATTCGTATATTCTCGGATTATTCAGCAGAGAAGCAAGCTTGAACGGCATCATCGCTTTCAGCGACAACTATAACTGCTCGAATATAAGACGGCAAGAGACGACGAAAGCGTCTCAGGGCTTAAAACATTTTCGATCACGGCAAGTCCATATGAAAAATCCGGTCATAACGCAGCAGATTGCAGCATTACGAATTATATAACAGAAAAATATTTTATATGCGGTGCCTTCGCGTAAGAAAATAAGATAAACACACCTTGTTCAAACTCAATAGGGGCAGTCTCATAGCATTATCAAATTGTGAACATCATGTGCAATCCTAACAAAAAAATCAAGGTCATTTCAGGGATGCCCTTGATTTTTTTGTTACTTTTGTATACGGTTCTGTCTCAAAATGCAATTTGGGACAGAACCTGAGGCTTAAGGCAATGCCGGCGGTAAGCTTCTCGAAGCTTGCAGTCGGTTTCGATTTTTATGCCTACCGTAACAGCTTAAAGCAATACCGCACCGTGATTGTTGTACAGCTGCGCCGCCGGATTTTACCTCAGACAATGCCAATTGAGGAAGCAAGAGCAACTCCTCTGCCAGCAAAATTGGTAGTAAAGTATGACGGAATAGAGGCAAGCAAATGCGCAAAAAGGCATTAGCGGTGCCCCCGGCGGTGTTGCCTTAACAGTATGCCGCCGCTGTTAAAGACGATAATACGGTATAACGGTACAAAATTTAAAATTTGAACGATATTCAATTTGCTCTTGACAGATTTTTTTCGCCATGTTATAATAAGCATCACTGAACGATATTAAATTTTTTGACAGGAGTACAATCGATTTTCATGGAGAGTATAATTGAAATTGAAAATTTATACAAAAGCTTCGGAGAAATCAATGCGGTGCAGAATTTGAGCTTCCGGGTTAAAACGGGAGAACAGTTCGCTTTTCTCGGTGTAAACGGTGCGGGAAAGAGCACGACTATTTCGATACTGTGCGGCCAGCTTTCACGGGACAGCGGCAGCGTCCGTATAGAAGGAGAAGATATTGACCGGAATATCGACGGAATAAAAGGAAGGCTCGGCGTTGTATTTCAGAATTCGGTTCTTGATAAACCGCTTTCGGTAAAGGACAATCTGAAAAGCAGAGCGGCGCTTTACGGCATAACGGGAAAAAGCTTTAAAGACCGGCTTTCGGAAATATCCGGTATGCTGGAGCTTGACGCCCTTATGAACCGACCTGTGGGAAAGCTCTCCGGCGGGCAGAGACGGCGTATTGACATTGCGAGGGCTCTTCTTCACAGACCGAAAAT
>USPP01000076.1 GCA_900556615.1 uncultured Eubacteriales bacterium | reverse complement strand
CCGGCAGAGGCAATACTGTCGCGGGAGGGATGCTTCGAATCAAAGAAACGACAGCCAATATCGACAAACGCCGGAAATAAATAGGCTCCTTTCGCATCCGATATTGAGCAGTTCTCCGGAGCTTTCACCTTTCCGATTTCCGATATTGTTCCTTTGCCGTCGGCATATGAAACGATCACACCTCCGGCTTCAGGAACTCTTCCATCCCCGCGTACAATCCTCGCATTCTTAATATAAAGCGTTTTTTCGTTCATTTCAATCTCCATTCCGCCTCCGGAACGGCGGCACAAACAGTAATGAAATTTTGCTGTATTTCCGAAGAAAATAAAACGGACCGAACCCATTTCTAATGAGAAGTCAGGCAGAAACCGCTGTACGCCATACAAAACAAACACATCTCTCCTATTAAGGCAATACCGCCCGACCATCGGCTTATATCTTGAGGGCATTATCTTAAGGCAACACCGCACAATGATTGTTATGCAGTTGCACCGTCAGAATCCAACGTATTACCTTAACCTATTCTTCGATTCCATATGACATTCGGAATTATTTTATTTCGCTTCCGCCCCATTCGACAACGGTAAAGCCGACACGCTCAAACGGTACAATAACCGGTTCCTTTACCTGTACCGGTTCAGCTAAGGGTTTATAAACCATAAAAATCCTCAGCAGCGAATCAGGCTCCGGCGTAATTTCCAGCTTTGCGCTGTCGGTATAAGCTTCCTTCTGGAAAGTGATGAGATTATATGCGTTATTCTGCATTTTGGGAAGCCAGTATACGATAAATTCATTATACTCCCTTGGAACAAGCCCCATTTCGGAAAGAACCCTTTCTAAGAACGCAGCAGTTTTCTCACCCTCAACCACATAGCCCTCGCTCATATCATATTCGGTATCCGTTACGCCCTCCCAGAAAAGATAGGAATATTCGCGCCCTGTATCAGGGACAAGCAGCGTTCCGTCAGGCTTTGCAAGAACTTTCCAGCCGTCGTTATAAGCCGGATAGGTACACGTCAGCTTTCCGCTGAAATCCAGCCTTACCGAGACTTCAATTTCCGTTTCGGGATAAAGATAAATAACAGGCTTGGCGTCGGTATGTTGATTTGGATCACAGGCAGTCATTTGCATGAAACAAAGCAAAATAAAGCTCAATATGAAAATTTTTTTCATAGCAATATCCTCTTAAAAAAGTTAATGTTTTGTTAAGGTGTCACCGCCGGGCTCACGGCTGACGCCTTGACGGCATGTCTGCTTATCCGTTCTCCGTCACATTTCACATTTTTCGTCGACAGAGGAATCTCTCTTGCCTTCTCAATTGGTATTGTCTGACGAAAAAATCCGGCGGCACAACTGCACAACAATCATTGTACGGTATTGCCTTAAATACTTTTTCTGTCAGGAAAGAACTGTAATCCGTTATTTCCTACCCTTTTAATTCTCCGTACATTTTTTTCATAGCGAGCGCGTCCTCCGCCATAGTACCTGCCGATTCACAGATTATACGGGGAGAAAATCCGTATTTACACAACGTCTCGGCAAGAGGGTAAAAATCGGGACCGAAAACCGTATCGGAAAAGGTCAGATGTCTCTTCTCTCCGCCGGAGGTATATTCGATTTTTGAAAAATGACAGTGAAGATTCCCTGCTTTCTCATCGCCGAGACGTTCTCCTATTTTTTCAAAAACAACTCTGTAATCCTCAGCAGTCACGAAAACTCCCCCCAAGTCCCGGGCGTTTAGATGACCAAAATCAACAACGGGATAAAGCCTGTCGCTCAAGGTACATAATTCAATCACCTCATCGAGTGTCCCGAGCTGATTGACCTTTCCCATCGTCTCAAGCCCCAGTCTTACGGGCGTATCAATCTCCTCAAGCGTTTTACAAAGGGTATCTTTGGCAAAATCCATAGCCTCGGCACGGGTTATTTTCGCGGCGCTTCCGGTATGAATGACAATCAGATCCGCCCCCAAAAGCTCTGCGGCATGAACGCTCTTTCTGATATACTCCACGCTTTTAAGCCTTGTTTCGGGATTCACTCCCGAAAGCGAGATAAAATACGGGGCATGAAGCGACATGGCGATTCCATGCTTTTTCGCCGCTTCTCCGACGGCGATGAAGTTCGCATCGGAACCAGTTACACCGTTTCCGCACTGATATTCATAGGCATCAAGCCCAAAATTTTTTACCCATTCGGGCGCCTGGCGCGTGCTTTTATTTCCCTGGGCATAGAAGCTCTCGGAGTTTCCGCCCGGACCGAACTTTGGTTCCGACATAGTGATTCCCTCTTTCCTTCTTTTACTGTATTTTTACCGTACTGTCGATTTCAAGAATCTCAAGCTCCACACCGGAGTAGCTTCCCCGGAACGGCAGTCTGGCATACACGGAAACCGTATCTCCGTATTCACAGACCTTTTCAACATGGCAAAGATACTGCGTATGCGCCTCCTCGGAATCCTCTTTTATTGCAGGAATCGAAAAAGTCTCCGACACATCCCCGATGGAAAGGCGGCATCCGCTTCTGCTTCCCATATAAAGCGAATGATAGTCAAGATACAGCAGCACCGTCACTCTGACTTTTCCGTTCTCCTCCCTAACGCCTCTGCATTCCGCGCGAAGGTTGAGCGGTGTTCCGGTATCGGATCTCAGCGTCTTGCTGAAGCTGAAATCGGAAGGTATGGTTGTCTCTTCCGAAGACGGGAACGTTTCTTCTTCCGAGGATACCGTACCGGAGTCCGTTGTATCCTGCACCGTGTCGGAGGAATTGGTATCCGAAGAATCAGTGCTGTCCGGTTTGTTGATCGGATCGGTGCCGGACGAGTCATCTTTCTCCGTTGAGGAGGGTTTCTCGGTGTCTCCCGTCCCGTCACCGTTTTGCTCCGTCCGGCGCGTAATAATCAGAATGGATGTCAGAAGGAGTATCAGTATTACAAGAAGTGTGATAATCACTTTTACAGCATTTCTCATTTGCATAAGGTAATTTCCTCCTTAATAAAATTAAAATAGGCAATTGTAAAACTCTGTTGTACAATTGGTCGCGCTACCAACTGAGCTAACGAGGAATATATAGGGGCTGCACAAATTTGGATTCCCCCCGTTTAGATTCCTCCGTTCCATTTTCAGGCTTTTTCACGGAGCAAATTAGTCCGGTTGCCTTACCTATTAAACTGCCGAGGAATATCAAATTTTGGGGAGAGCTCAAACTCTTTTGTCCTCCCGTGCGGCGCAGCCACACCGTTTTCGTCAGTGGTAACAGGCTTAATTCGCCCTGCGGCAGGTTACTACACGCTTACCGACACAATCAACCATCACAGATTTTGGATTGCTCCCCTCAGTGTGCGCCCCCGCTTTACTCGTCTTACAGTTTTTTCAGCAGAGAATCCGCTGAAAATCGAAATGAAATTAAGGCAGCGCCGCAAAGCTCACAGCTTGCGCCTTGGTGGTATATCTGCTTGTCCATTTTCCTTCATACCTCACAAATTACGTTGGTAGAGGAGCCGACTCCTGCCTCCTTAATTAGTATCGTTTGACGAAAAATATGACTGCGTATCTGTACTGCTGGACCCCAGCAAGTATTGCCAAAAATATGCCGTCTTTTACAAACGGATAAAAATGAAAACAGACCACGCGGCTCTCAGCCGTCGGAAAGAAAAGCTTTTATACCCGCTGCAATTCCCTGCGCCTCAGCAGCAAGCCACTCTTCATCGAGAAGCTTTTCCGCATCGGACTGATTTGAGACAAAAAGCGTCTCAAGCAGTACCGACGGCGCTTCGGTATATTTTATTACATAGAAAGCATTCTCATACTTCATGGGGTAAAGCGTCGGGTAATCTTCATGGACGCCGGCAATTCCGTCGGAGATGGATTTGGCAAGAAAATAGTTATAGCCTGAGCCCTCTGAGCAGAAATAAATCCTCGAACCGTTCACAGACGAATCGGTAAAGGAATTGCAGTGAAGGCTTATATAAAGATCGGTGCTTTCATCGGCATTTGCCGCCGCAGACCGCTCTTGATACGGATAGTCTCCCTTTTCCGAAGGAACGGTATTCTCGTCCCATGTCAATATAACGGTATACCCGTATTTCTCAAGCTCCTCCTTCAAAAGGCGGCTTAAGCGGTAGTTGATATCACTCTCGGTAAACTCCCCCAGAAAATCCGATACCGCACCGGGATCGCTTCCGCCGTGACCGGGATCGACACGAATAACGATCTGACCGTCTTCGTCTCTGTAATGGGCATACTCCGCGTTTTTGCTTACGGTAAAAAAAGCCACAGCTTTTCTGTAAAGCGCCGCCACCTGAGGACGAAAAACCGTAAGACCTGCAAAAACCACAGCAAAGCATATTACCGTTACCGCAAGAATAACCGGCAGCGCCTTCCATCTTTTTAAATTCAAGATTTTCATTTTCGGTTCAAGATAAACGTATATTCCTCTCTGTGTTTATTACGGCGAAAACGGATCGAACAGAGTATTTCCGGCATTCTCCGCATCTGATCCCTGTGACGGAAAATTACGAAAAAAGTTCCCTTTTGTCATCCCCGCCATTTATTTTTCGACAACACAGTAGATTTCCCAGCCGCGCGTCTGCTCATATGTGCAGACAAGACCGCCTGACACGTTTGAAACATAATCAAAATACATCGGCAAAACATAGTTCCCATCGGTATCGATAAGACCGTATTTCCCATCGGAGCCCGCCACTGCGGCAAGTCCCTGAACATACGGAGAAGCGAACGAATACACAGAAGGCATGATCCAGCCGCCGTCAAGATCCATATATCCGTATTTCCCGTTTTTTTCAAGCAAAAGGACTCCGTCGGAATAATTTATAAGGTTATAACCGGCAGGAATATCGAAATATTCACCGGTCTTTGAGAGCAGACGATTCTCGTTTAGATATATTTTCTCGGTCTTTGTTCCCCGATAAACATATCTGACCATAGCATATCCGCGGTCAAAATAATACATTCCGAGATTCTCCATTCCGTTGGAAACCGGCTCAAAGTATGATTGCCGAACCTTTGTCCGCTGCTGATCACTATAACGTATGATCTCCTTATCGTTAAGCGTAATAACGGTTTTTCCGGTTCTGTCGATAAAAGACATCCTTTTTTCAAAATCAACAACAGCCGCAATCCCGTCGGAGGTAAAATCAAATGCAGCTTCAAACTGAGGTTCTATGACGGTGTTTCCTTCCCCGTCACGGTACCCCCACATAAGCACCGTTTCGACCGAATATAATTTCCCGTCGATAACAACGGTTTCCTCGCCCTCCGATGCCTCGTTTCGTTTTTCAGACAGGGAAATAACCGGATTCGGATTACTGTCCGTCTCTTCGTCGGTATCCGCGTCCTCGGAAGACACCGGTTCCTCATTGCTTTCGGTCTCTTCAGGCGAGGTCGTCTCCGCTTCGCTGTCTGTATCGTCCGAAGAGGTGGTATCCGGTTCCTCGGTATCGGTGCTCTCAGGTGAGGTAGCTTCCGGTTCTGTTGCCGGAGGCTCCGTTGTAATCTCGGTATACACCTCAACATATTCGCAATAAGGATAAGGACCGTTTCCCCGGTCAGCAGCGTAATATCCGGGAGCGTCGAAACGAATCGCTCGAAAATCGATTTGATTCTCGCTGATTTCGCCCGTCAGCCCCTTCTCGGAATCAATTTCATAATATTTGGTCTTTATGCTGACAACCGGCCTTCCCGATAACGATTTCGCATAGACGAGAGAACCGGTAAATTTTTTTATCAGTCTCTTTCCGTCTGTATTCCACACCGAAACGGTTTTGCCGTCATCAAGAAAGATCAGACCGTAATACAGCCGCACAGAAGGCGCTGTTTTCTTTTCCGTCACCTGTTTGGTATCGTAAAGGCCATCCTCTTTCTGATAAATAATCGTCTTTGTAACCGTTTCGGTGCGGCTGCCAAAATTATTCTTAATTTCACCAAAATCGAAGGCAAGACGCGCTATTGAAGACTTGCTTCCGAACATATTTTCAGAAAGCCTCCATCCGTCGGCGCCTACTTCCGAGAGAGAAAGTATCATCTCCAACATTTTCTCTGCGTTATCGGTGCTTATCGACGTTTCCGTATCAGGAATATCCGTATCGGAAGTATCCGGAAAGGGAGCTTCCGTACCGATATCGGTTTCGGAACCGGTCACAGAATCGCTTTCTTCGGTGACCGCCGGAAGCGGACGTTTTATAAAAGAAATATCATAGACTCCCGCCTGATACAGTATCACTGCGACAATCAGAGCAAAAAAAACAAGAAGCGCCGTTAATCTGACCGCTATATTTTTTAATATTTTCATAAGCCGTATCTCCTGTTATTTGTGATACTTCCCGTGGTTTGCAATCGAAAATGCACGGTATATCTGTTCAAGCAGAATAACTCTCATAAGCTGATGCGGAAAGGTCATTTTGGAAAAAGAAAGTCTGAGATCGCAGGCAGCTTTTATGTCCTCTCCCATGCCGTCGGAATCACCGATGACAAATACAATTTCCGATATTCCGTTTACCGCAATACCGCCGATTTTTTCCGAAAGCTCCTCGGAGGAAAGCTGCCTTCCCTCGACGCAGAGTGCAATTTTATATGCTCTGCGAGGCAGCTTGGATATAATTTCTCTGTCACTTGACACCTCTGTTATTGTAAGCCTTGCAAAGCCATTTATACGCTTGGAATATTCTTTTACCGCATCGCGGAGATACTGTTCTTTCAGCGTACCGACGCAGAGTATTGTTATATTCAGCATGACCGGTTCCTAAAATTTAAATTTCATTCTATTTGAAAAACATTATTTTTCAGACCAATACCGTAATATTCTCCTGATCGGCAACCACTACCGACGCACCGTAACCGCAGAGAGAATTTTTGACGGTTTTAAGAGCTGCTTCCGGCGTATTATTTTCTTTACTGAGATGCGCAAGCATAAAAGCATGCGTTCCGCTTCTCGCAAGCGCGGCAGCTATCTCCGCACAGTCGTCATTGGATAGATGACCACCGTCTGAAAGTATCCGCTTTTTAAGCGCCTCGGTATACTTTCCGTTTTTCACCATATCTCTGTCATGATTGGATTCAAGCATCACCGCATCGCACCCGTAAAGCATATCGTACACTCTCTGCGTAACATAACCGAGATCGGTGGCAACACCGACAGAATGTCCCGCCAGACTCACACGGTATCCGACGCACCGGACG
>USPP01000075.1 GCA_900556615.1 uncultured Eubacteriales bacterium | reverse complement strand
CTCCACCCATACCGCGCCGTTCGGTTCATATCTGCCTTCCGATATCCGTTTTTTCATTTCTTTAAAAATATCGGGATAATATTTTCTCATCCACTCAATATGCAGAACCGAAGACTGAATAAATTTGTACTCGGGATATTCCTCCATCAGAGCGAGAGCATTTGAAAATGTCCTTGCACACTTTCTGATTGTCTCACTGACCGGCCACAGCCAAGCCGTATCCATATGGGAATGACCGATAACGCCTACTTTTCCGCGTGTTCCGTCATTTCCGCCGATACCGAGAACCTCCTTCATATATTCTCTGCCGGCAGCAACCGACTCTCTAATATCCGATTCATCCATATCGGCAGGATACTGCGATACGACTTTAAAGACCTCTGTCAGCGCATTCATAGCGCGTGCTCTCATCATATCGGACTCCGGAAGCTTTGCAAGCTGAAGTACAGTCTTGAGATCGTATATGAATCCTTTAACCGATTCATCGATTACACATATATCGGTTCCCGTATACCGTCTTCTGAAATCCTCCAGCGGATCATACTGCTCTCCGATTTGCCCATATCTGTCAAAAGGCTGGTCTCCGGCAAAAAAATGTCCCGCATAGCATTCAAACGCAAGCTCAAAGCATTCACCCGGAACAGCGGATAAAGTAATCAGCCGATTGCTGTGAAGTCCTCCGATTTCATCTCCGCGGCTATTAAAAATTCCGGACGGTTTCCCGTTAATGAAGAACAGAACCTCCACAGCTCCCGAATCAGATATGGCATACAGTTTTTTCCCCTTCAGATTTTCAGGCACGGTATAAGTACCCTTTATCCAAAGATTGTTCCATTCGCCCTTCCACTCATGTACGCCGGACATCTCCCTCCATCCGGCTTCGGGCACATTCCTCAAATGTTCTTTCGTCTCAAGATAAACAGGATTTTCGAGCGTTCCGACACGGTTAAACATATATCGCGCATACCGCTGAGGAAATTCCGCTACTTTTTTATATAAACGTTCCGCGTACTTTTCAAAAACCATTTTTTACTTTTTCCTTTTTCGGTTAATTAAATCAACGGCATCTTTTATTGACCGTAAATATTTTGCATCGGGATCTCCGACGGTCGGCGCGATATACGCTCCCTCGCCATATTCATTCCAAGCATAAACGATTGCAATGTCATCCATTGTATATTTTTTGTTTTTCTCCAGCCACAGTCCGGCATTAACCGCATGATTATACAAGGTTTCGGGTTTTCTGTCCACGCAGTAATTCTGACGTTTTCCTGTCGGATTACATTTCCACACGCAGTCCCACGGTCTTGCGTCATAGCCGGAAAGAATCGGGGGAATATATTTGATACCGCACTCATTATACCTGCAAAATACGTCCCAGCAGTCCTCATGCTGCATAGTCATCTCTGAAAAGGGCCGAGACAGTGCTAACTTCCCGTTTTCGTCATAGGTATTAAATTTGCGGTAATTATAACCTGTCAATGCAGAATAGCCTTCCCATTTGTATCTCGCTATATCCTCCTGCCACTTATGCTCGTTGAACCACTCCGGATGATAATCAATTTCATAAAATCCCGGCGAACCATAGGGACATACGCACCCTATTATGTTAATCCCAGGAAAACCGTTTTTCACCATAAGCTCGTTTAAATAATCAAAACAGCGTTTGGCAGACTCAGCCCCTCCAAGCTGTTCTTCAAGATCATGCACAAGAAAAAATATAATAACCGGCTTTCCGTCTACTTTCAGCGCATGCGGATCTGATAAATATGGAAGCCATTTTTCACACAGTGGTTTCCATTCATTTAACCTTACCTCGGCACCGGCATGATTGGCTACCATTAAACAGAATTCCATTCTATCGGCATTCTTCGCTTTTAGAAACATGTCCACAGCGCGATTATACTCGCCCATATAAGGCGAATTATACCAATCTATCGCAAAGAAAGATATATTGTTATCAGCCGCAAGATCAATCTGATATTCAAAATTCTCCTGGGTATCCGACACCCAGCCCCATGTCGGACAACGATCGGAATAAACGTTTAAGAGCCTGTCTGTAAACATTTCATCCCACTTTGAAAATCCATACCAGAAATAAGCTCCAACTTTCATATTTAAACATTTGCTACGTTTTAAACCGACAAGCAATTTCCTTTCACTAAGACTCAGACTATGAATCAACAACCGATTCGCATATATGAATATATAACCAAAACTCGGTTCTGAAATATGATTAGTATTGTACTTAAAGTATATCACCCAAGTATTGATTGGTCAATAATATACATAAAACCAAAGATAATATTACAAAAAATCACAATAAATTACAACTTATTATATACAACAATCATTTCAGCGTAGAGACCGCGTTTTTCTTCTGAAAGGTATGCCTTTCAAAGATTAAGAGAACACTACCTGGTTCACGTATTGCGTCTTGTGCCTTAATACCCGTTTCCCTTCATACTTCACAAAATTCGTCGGCAGAGGCGTCGCTCTTGCCTCCTCAATTACTATCATTTTATAAAAAATATGACTGTGTCTCTCTATCGTCAGAACCTGGCGGCATTGCCTTTGTATTTCAAGTTTTTTAACGATGCCGGGCAATCATCCGTTGACGATTTATTCAGTGAGTCCTTAGCTATTTTCCGCTGCAATCGAAAGATTATCCTTTCCGATAGCTTCTAACCATGTGAAAATTTCCTCAATTATATACCTGTTGACTTCTGCATCCATATCAGAAGACAACGCATATCCTGTACCGTTACTTAATCTAAAATAAAAAGTGTACGCGCAAAATCATATATACCAAAAAATAATCATCTGCCATACACTCGAAAACGCTTTTTCAGTGAAATCGAAAAGCATATATATGCCAAATAGCGCCTCTGAATAAAAACACAATGGAAATAAATAAAGACAATAGCTCAAGCTTTCAGTGCAAAGAACTTCTTCCGCCGCAAAATTAACAACCGTAATAAGATCGAATTTACCGCCCCCGAGCATCTCCGATCCAATATTTTTAACAAATAGTCGTAGCTGTAGGTTGGCTGAGTTCTGTACCTGTAGAACTCAGCCAACCTACAGAATCGTCCCGCACCTACCAACATGCCCTCAAGCACTCAAATCCGCCGACCTTTCCTTTGTAATGGAAATTGGCTCAGTTTACCGTAACGAAAAAAATTCAGGGCTTTGCTCAAACTTCATTTGGGGTATAAAAAAACACTCTAAAAATCCGCAAAAACTTTTAAAAAGGAAATTTTAGAGTGAAAATTCTTTAAGCGAGGGAAAAACTTTGCAAAACACCTTGTTTTTATAAAAAAACGCTCTTGCGTCCTTTGAAATCAGGAGCAAGAGCGTATCATTTTTTCATTTCTACCGTATTTTCCTCTTCATAATTCCTTTGAACAGAAAACCATACGTTTATCCATTATATATCTTACCGGTCTTGTACAATTCACAGTCAATTAACTTGAAATTCATCATCATGAATTTTCCAGCTTCATATAACCATCTTTCACCCAGCCGATTTTTCTCAGTATCTCATTAAAGATAAAAGAAAGCACAGCAGGCAGAATAAAGCATATCAGCACAAGCCCTATCCAATTGAGTACAGTAACCTCAGCGGTATAGCCGTTTTCAGGTGAATACCATCCGAGAATGATTCCGATCGGTCCAAGCAGACCACAGGTTCCCATACCGGAGTTGATTGCCGCTCCATACATACGAAGATTGAAAACACACACAGCGAGCGGTCCGGTTATCGCGGAAGCAAGAGTCGGCGCTATCCATATCTGCGGATGGCGGACGATATTCGGCATTTGAAGCATGCTTGTTCCGATCCCCTGGGAAAGCAATCCTCCCCATTTGTTTTCGCGGAAACTGATCACTGCAAAACCAACCATCTGAGCACAGCAGCCGGCAACGGCGGCAGCGCCTGCAATGGCAAGTCCTTCGGAGCCGCCCTGTGCGGCACTTCCCGTCAAAATAAGTCCCACGCAAATCGCAGCACTGGATATCGGAAGAGTGAGAACGACGCCGATGACTACCGATACGATTATCGCAGAGACAAAAGGAGCCTGAAGCGACGCCCATCCGATAAAGTCGCTGATATGTCCCGCGAGCTTTCCGATATAAGGCGCAACATATATTGAAAGCAAACCGCCGGCAAGAATTGTGACAAACGGCGTTACGATAATATCAACCTTTGTCTTCTTAGATACAAGCATACCGATTTCCACAGCAATAATGGCAATGAAGAAAACAGCAAGAGGACCGCCTGCTTTACCAAGAGTATTTGCAGCATAGCCTACTGCGGCAGAAGAAAAAATAACAAGAGGATGCGCCTTCAGCGAATACGCGATCGCCGCTGCCATTGCCGGTCCTGCCATCGCCTGAGCATAGCCACCGATCTCAGCAAGAAATTCAAGCTTTGGAATCATTCCGAGAGCCTTAAATATAGTTCCAATAAGCAGAGACGCGAAAAGCCCCTGAGCCATAGCCCCCATTGCGTCTATAAAATATCGTTTAAACAGCTTTTTGATCAATTGCATATTATTCCTGCCTTCCGCCGAATTTCGACAATTATTTTAACAAATATTGTACCATTTATGAATCGACAAATCAATTGTTTTTTTTCACAATATTATTCGCATATATTGAGATTCAAACCGTCACTTATCCCACTTATGTTTGTTTTTCAAATCATTATAGAGTGAAACGTAGCTTTCATGACGGCTTTTGGATATAAGTCCTTTTCTTACCGCTTCGCATATTGCACAGCCGTCTTCGCATAAATGCGTACACCTTGTATAACGGCACTTACCTATATAATCCTCAAATTCCGGAAAGGTTGCAGGAAGCTCATCCTTATCAAAAAAATCGAACCTAACAAAATCGAGAAGACTAAACCCGGGTGTATCCGCAATATAACCCTTTGTTCCGTCCTCGAACAGTTCGGTAAGCGAATAGAGTTCAACTGCGCGCGTAGTGTGCTTCCCTCTTGAAATTCGTGCGCTTATCTCTCCTGTTTCAAGACAAAGCTCCGGGAAAAGCGTGGTCATAAGCGTGGATTTTCCTACCCCGGACGCTCCGGCAAAGCATGATATCATTCCCGAACATTCGTTATGCAGATATTCTCTTATTTCGTTCTCAGCACCAAACCCCCGTCCCGATACAAAAACAGGAAATCCCGCCTTTCTGTATACGGATGCAAGCTGTTCCGCCGTTCTCGGAGCGATATCCGCCTTTGTAACCGTGATTACCGGACGTATACCACAGTGTACAGCGATACAGGTCAGCTTATCTATGCTTAAAAGAACCGGTTCCGGCTCCGCTGCGGCAAGGGTTATAAATATTACGCCGACATTTGAAACCGGAGGTCGTATCAGCGAATTTCTGCGCTCTGTTATTTCGGTAATCACATAACCTCCTGCATCGTTAACCACTACGTCATCTCCAACAAGAGGCTTCATACTGTCGTGTCTGAAGGCTCCTCTCGCCTGACACCTCACCTCACCGCCGTCCTCCAGCCTTACGGTATAAAGACCGCCCACACCTTTTATCAATTTTCCTTTTCGTTCCATTCTGCTCCTAACATTCCGATCGGAATTACTGTCATCTGCATATTTATTCTTATTTTATACTTTTTTTCGGAATTTTGCAAGCCATTTCATAAAATTGGAGGAAACACAAGAAAATTCGCTTGATTTCAAAGATAAAATATGCTATCATATATACTTGAAGAAAAAACAGAAAGCGAAAAAATAATGGATATCATTAAAATACTCTCCGATGAACTTAAAATTTCCGAGAAACAAACCGAAGCTGCAGTCAAGCTTATTGACGAAGGGAATACCATTCCCTTTATCGCCCGATACCGTAAAGAGGTAACAGGCTCGCTTGACGATACGGTTCTCCGTTCCCTCAGCGACCGGCTTACTTATCTGAGAAATTTGGATAAACGCCGCGAAGAGGTAAGAGCTTCTATTGCCGAGCAGGAAAAGCTTACTCCCGAAATTTCAGCAGCTCTTGACAACGCGGCAATTTTAGCGGAAATCGAAGACATTTACCGCCCATTCAAGCCCCATCGCAAAACAAGAGCCGACGCGGCAAGAGAAAAGGGACTTGAACCGTTTGCGGAGCTAATAATCGCACAGAACAAGAAATATGATACCGAAATCGCCGTCGCCGCAGAGCAGTATATCGACGCTGAAAAGGGCGTTGAAACTGCTGAGGATGCAATAAACGGCGCCTGTGATATCATTGCGGAGGATATTTCGGACAATGCCGACTACCGTAAGCGTATACGCGAGCTTTCGGTTGAGTACGGTACTCTGAAAGCCGAGAAAACAGGCGAGGATACCGACGGAACCTATACTATGTATTACGATTTTTCAGAGAAGCTTTCCAGAATCCCCGGACACCGTGTCCTTGCCATAAACCGTGCTGAAAAGGAAAACGTTATAAAGGTGACTTTAGACGTCCCTTCCGATATTATTCTGAATGATCTTTTTGCCAAGGTAATAACCGAGCCTCAAAGTCCTGCGTTTAAGTATGTCTCACGCGCCATAATAGACAGCTATGACAGACTGATTGCTCCCTCCATTGAGCGGGAAATCAGATCGGAGCTCTTCGATTCGGCCTGTGAAGGCGCAATAAAACTCTTTTCCGAGAATTTGAAAAACCTTCTTATGTCTCCCCCTTTAAAGGGAAAAACCGTGCTGGGACTTGATCCCGGATACAGAACAGGATGCAAGCTTGCCGTAGTAGACAAAACGGGAAAAGTTCTTGATACAGCGGTAATTTATCCCACAAAACCTCACGAACGCATAGAAGCCGCTGAAAAAATCACCTCCGGACTTATTACAAAATATAAAGTCGATGTAGTAGCGATAGGAAACGGCACCGCCTCAAAGGAAAGCGAAATCTTCATCGCAGGACTGCTAAAAAAAATGTCGGGATCCTTTAAATACGCTATGGTAAGCGAAGCCGGCGCTTCGGTATACTCCGCTTCCAAGCTTGCAGCAGACGAATTTCCCGATTTCGACGTCACGCAAAGAAGCGCTGTTTCAATCGCAAGACGGCTACAGGATTCCCTTGCCGAGCTTGTTAAAATCGATCCGAAATCAATCGGCGTCGGTCAGTATCAGCACGATATGAAACCGGCAAGACTCAGCGAGGCGCTTGAGGGCGTGGTGGAAGACTGTGTAAATACCGTCGGCGTGGATCTTAATACTGCCTCCCATT
>USPP01000074.1 GCA_900556615.1 uncultured Eubacteriales bacterium | reverse complement strand
AAAGAGTGTCGTCCGTTTTTTGCCGGTGCGGCAGATGTCCGGTCACTAAAAAATAAATAAGGAATATGATGATATATGAACAGTTTTTTCTCTCTGTTGTTTAGACAGAAATATATAACGCGATGGGGACTTATGCGGAATACCACCCGGGAGACGCTTTCCGAGCACTCCGCTGAGGTTGCGGCAGTGGCTCATTCGCTTGCCGTGATCGGCAATATCGTCTATGGAAAGAATTATGACGCAGGAGAAGTTGCCTGTCTTGCTCTTTTTCATGATGCCGCTGAGGTTTTTACCGGAGATATGCCGACGCCGGTCAAGTATTTCAGTTCCGAAATGCGCAGTGGATATGCTGTCATAGAAAAACAAGCGGCAGAGACACTTTTATCGAAGCTTCCGGAAGAACTGAGAGAGCACTACAGAGATCTTCTTTCTCCGGCGGATAAGGAAGAAAGCCAACGCCTTGTCAAAATTGCCGACAAGCTCTGTGCATACATAAAATGCCTCACGGAGGAGGCAAGCGGCAACAGAGAATTTGTCAATGCGAAAAAAACGATTGAAGCGGCTCTTGATTCCTATGACTGTGAGGAGCTTGATTATTTCAGAAAAAATTTTCTCGGTGCGTTTTCGCTTACACTCGACGAAATGTGACGGGAAAAGCCAACGCGCTTACCATTTTGCAGGAAAGGAGCTTCCGCGATGCGGAAGCCGGCAGTACGAAACATGATAGGAATTTTTGACAGCGGTCTCGGAGGTCTTACCGCTTTAAAGGAAATACATCGGCTTACTCCCGGAGAAGAGCTTATTTACTTCGGTGATACCGGAAGGGTTCCCTATGGAACGAAGTCAGCCGATATTATAACGAAATATGCACTACAGGACGCCTCATTTCTTATGTCAAAGGGGGTAGACGCGATTCTCGTCGCCTGCGGAACGGTCAGTACTACCGCCCTTTCCGTATTGAAAAATACTTTTTCCGTCCCGATAATCGGAGTGGTAGAGCCGGCTGTCAAGGCGGCTGTCAAGGCAACCGCTAACGGAAAAATCGGGATTATCGGCACGACGGCGACGATTCGGAGCGGAGCTTATGAAAGAGCCATAAAAAGCTTTTCCGGAGATATAGAAATCTTTTCGCAGGACTGTCCGCTTTTCGTTCCTCTCGTAGAAAGCGGTTTTGTGGGACGGGAGTGCAAGATTACGAAGCTTGCCTGCGAGCATTATTTGAAGGAAATCAGACAAAGCGGTGTGGATACCCTGATACTCGGCTGTACGCACTATCCGATTATCGCGAATGTGATAGCGGAGGTTATGCCGGGCGTCAGACTTATAAATACCGGTGCGGAGGCTGCAGCCGATTTGATCGGTTTGATCGGAAAAAAATCCGGTAAGGCGGATATTCACTACTACGTCAGCGATGATCCTGGGCTGTTTTGTTCCTCTGCCTCTCTTTTCCTTGGCTCGGATATTACCGGAAGGGTTGCCCGGACCGATATAGAAAAATTCTGAAAATATTGCTTCGGATATTGACAAAATTCATTTTTTCTGATACAATATTTCCGATGGGGCATTAGCGCAGTTGGGAGCGCACAACACTGGCAGTGTTGGGGTCACGGGTTCAAGTCCCGTATGCTCCACCAACAAAAAACGCACTTTTGTCTATCGACAAGGGTGCGTTTTTTGAATGATGTTTGCCTTACGGCAAATGATGTCACAATGTTAATGATGTTGTGCTTCGCACAATGATGTCGCTTCGCTAATGTTTTCGGGCAAACATCGCATCATTGCGAGTGAAACTAGCAACATCATATTTGCGACAGCAAATGCATCATTTCGGCAACGCCGATACATCGTTGAAAAGCATAATATTTTGTGATATAATGTCTACAAAAGGAGGGAAATTTATGAAGGAAAACAAGCTTGCTGAACTTTCAATGGATTTTGCCGTTGATATTATTGAAATTGTTAAATACTTAAAGTCTAATCACGAATCTATTATTTCCAATCAAATCGGACGCAGTGGCACCTCAATCGGTGCAAATATTCACGAAGCACAATATGCGCAAGGCAAAAGAGACTTTATCTCAAAACTCGAAATTGCACTAAAGGAAGCCAGCGAGACGGGATATTGGCTGGAATTGTTATTTAGAACAAAATATATTGATGAGCAATCCTTCAAAACACTTTCTTCAAAATGTACCTCACTTCGAGTTATGCTGATTGCCTCTTGCAAAACAGCAAAGGAGAACATAAAATGAGCTTTCTCAAGTCATTATTTCATAAAAAATGTTTTACTGTTCCTCCAATGCCATCATGGGAAGCGATTATAGAAATGATGTATGACAAACACCTTGATGCATTCGCTGATGAGGTTGTAAAAGTTATATATTCAAAAGATAAGTCAATGAGATATGTTGTTTTGAAAGATGACAAGGACTTGTTTACCTATCAGCTTGAAGCTATTTATCAATTTGATGAGGATGAGTGGAAATATATTTGTTCACACGATAATGCCCTACCCGCAATGTGGGAACCTTTTCGTGGTATTGTAGGAAAATCTTTTTTTGATAATCAGACCGAAGTACTTAAAGAGCTTATGTCAGAGCCGGAATACAAACAACACTTCTAATAATATGTTACTTTATGGCTCTTTTACCGCTAATCCTGCTCCGTTATGGCACCCTTTCACACGAAAGAACGAACTTTTGTCTACCAGACATTAGTTCGTTCTTTCTTTATATTTGAGGTAAAAAGCACAACACCCTCGACGAAAGAATATGTTGAGTTTCTGTTGCAAAAAATGTAGCAATTATTCGTTTTATATGCTATAATACTCGCAGAAGGTGATGGTTGAGGCGAACAATAAGCCGGCTATATGCTGTCACATATCATTAAAATAATATGCGGTAAGGAGTAGAGTATGGAAAAGGTATTATGGGTTAGGAGTCAGGCGAAAATGGTAGGAGCAAAAGAAGATGACGGCTTGCGTGTCGTTAATCAGTATT
Organism: uncultured Eubacteriales bacterium; assembly: GCA_900556615.1. GTDB lineage: Bacteria > Bacillota > Clostridia > Oscillospirales > CAG-272 > Colimorpha_A. Next base: position 4,249 of record USPP01000074.1, on the reverse strand, counting down.
TGGAAGAAGGCTGGCGCGTGAAAAGCATATCTGCCTGCGCATGTGGTGATTCTTACAGCATGGGGCAGGCGTATATTGTGATTGAAAACGACGAATAAACAAAATATATATTCATAATACGGGCGTAGCAGATTGCAGGTGTTTCAATATTTTTCTCTGTTTAAGGAAGACGGCAGCTTCTCGATATAAAAAGTGTACTTTTAGTCGTTTTTCCCCCTGCTTGTTGACCGTTTGGTCGCTCTTTCTTTTCAACTAAATCCCCCTGTCGGGTGAATAAATCGTCTTCGACGATGAAATCCGGCGTGTTGCCGGATGGGTGGATTTAATTTCATCTTTGAGCGAAGCGAAAAGATTTCATCCAAGCTTGCTTGGATTTCATCGTACGCCAGCACGATTTCTTTGAAAACACCGTAATTTTTTGATATAATTTATTAAAGAAATGATAACCTTGCCAGAAAATAAACTTGCATATATGTCCGCCAAATTTACTATTACGATACTAAAGCCGACAAATAGAATTAAGGGGCATTATTCCCTGTTCAATCAGCATGAAAGAAATCGTACATCCATCGGCGCAAATATTCGTAATACCAAGTATGTTCATAGTAAAAATCCATATTTGTGAGTATCATTTTTATGAAAAAATTGATTATATACATTCATGGAAAAGGTGGCAGACCGGAGGAAGCAGAACATTACACGGTGCTATTTGATGACTGCGATGTGATTGGTTTTAACTATGCCGCACAGACACCGTGGGAGGCGAAAGAAGAATTTCCGTTATTTTTTGATTCATTTTGCCGAGGCTATGATTCTGTGACGGTAATCGCAAACAGCATCGGGGCTTATTTTGCCATGCACGCTTTGTCAAACAGCCGGATTGAAAGAGCATATTTTATTTCGCCTGTTGTGAACATGGAAAAGCTGATTTCGGATATGATGATATGGGCAAATATAGCCGAATATGACCTTCGGAACAAAAAGGAGATTCATACAACTTTCGGAGAGACTCTTTCCTGGGAGTACCTTTGCTATGTAAAGGAACATCCTGTTACATGGAAAATTCCGACCCACATTCTATACGGAGAAAAAGACAATTTAACATCTTACGAAACAATGTCTGAATTTGCAAACAAAATCAATGCAACACTTACCGTTATGAAAAATGGAGAGCACTGGTTTCATACGAAAGAGCAGATGAACTTTCTTGATAACTGGTTAAAACGTATTTTATGACAACAATAATACTTTTGATCATTCTTACCCTTATTTTATACACCGTTTTGTCGTCCTCTCTCACCAAAACACGCCTTGTATAATAAAAAAGGGCGTGTTTTTTAATGAATTGGCTTTGTTGCATGTAAGTATACCTTCAGTATGTGAAGCAATGTTTCGCATCATAGGATAATTATTCTCTATAATCTTGGATATGATGAAAAAGATGTTGTTCCTGTTGACGATTTGATGTTTTGGGATAAATGCAATCCAAATCATGACAACGAAAAAAGCAACTCCTTTGAACCACTAAGTTCAAATAGAGTTGCTCTTGTATTTAGTTGATATTTTGGATACAAGATTTCGTCTTCACCCCAACTTGAACCCCCAAAGATGTCGACTCATTGAGCGTGGTTAAAATGGAGAAAATAATTTCCGGAGCTTTGGCTCCAATCGCTGTATATCACGATGTTATTCCAGTCAGACTCTGTTCCGGCGTAATAAACATCAGATAAGCAATAGCAGTTCGCGAAAGACTTTTCCGAAATTGTTTTTAACGTTTCGGGCAACATAACGGTTGTCAGTGCTGTGCATCCTTCGAATGCCCTGTCCCCTATAAAGGTTACTCCATCAGGGATAACAATAGATTTCAGTCCAGTACATCCTTGGAAGGACGAGCTGAGTATAAATACTACACTTTCATCGCTCGGGATGACGCTGTTTTTACATCCTTGAGCCAAGGCTTTATCTGCAGTTTCAATCAAACAGTTTCCGGCGCTGTGGAATATGGTGTTTTCCTCTGCAACGGTGATCTGCTCTAAATTGCTGCACTCCGAAAAAGCCCAGGTGTCGATTGTTGATACATTCTTTGGGATAAATATAGAGGACAAGCTACGACAACCTGTAAAAGCCCAATGACCGATTTTTGTGAGGCTGTCAGGGAAGGTGATTTGTTTTAAACTCCAACAGCCTGAGAAAACGCTCATATTTATGGTTGTTACACCGGTTGGAATATTCACAGACGCAAGACCGACACAGCCGGCAAAAGCACTCGTACCAATGCTTGTTACGCTATCCGGAATCATAATTGAAGTCAGTTCTCTGCAGCCTCTAAAGGCTTCTTCATCAATGCTCGTGATACTATCCGGAATTATGACCGAAACAAGGGAGGCTCCCGCGAAAGCTTTTCTGTTGATTCCAACGACGGTTTTTCCGTTATACGTGGAGGGAATAATGATTGCCGTATCTGTGCATGAGCCGATACTCATAATATAATAGACGTCTCCGGAGAGCTTGTATTCCAAGCCCTCGGCGGTCTTGTAAGTCAGTACATCAAGCTCGGTTGCTTCGATATATCCACAATCTTCGCAAATGTGTTCTCTTTCGCCCTTTTCTGTTTCCGTAGGAGCTTTAACCGTTATTTCATAATAAAAGCTATGTGGCAGGAGGTCGTCCTCCAAGTTTTCCTTCTTTCCACATGAGCAGGTGCGCTCTTTTACACCTTTTTCAGAACACGTTGCATTTTTCAAGGTTTCCCAATTGCCATAAGTGTGCGGAAGCATTGCGGTAACCTCTGTTTCCTCATCTCCACAAAGCGAACACGCACGCACTTGCGTTCCCGTTTCGGTACACGTTGCATTTTTTAGGGCAGACCAATCACCATAATTGTGTTGAAGCATTTGGGTTGTGCGGGTGTTTTTTTCACCGCAAATCGAACAAACGCACTCCTCCACGCCTTGCTCTGTGCAGGTTGCGGCTTTCACCGTTGTCCACTTAGAATATTGATGCTCAATGGGGGCGATAGGAGCAGCGTCTTCCGTGCTATAATCATTTGTCGTTTCCGCAGGGGAGTCGGAATTGCACGCAACTAATGTGGAAATACATAAAAGCATACACAATAAGAGCAAATGTACTTTTAGAGTTTCTATCATAATGATTCTCCTGTTAAAGCTTGTCTTTGATTGTTCCATGGTGAAGAATAAAACGTTTTTGCTATGAAAAAACGTTTTAAAAAAATAAGCACGGCAACCGAAACCATAAAGGTATCGTAATTGCCGCACAAATTTGGCGGAGAAGGAGAGATTCGAACTCTCGAACCCATTTCTGGGTTACACGATTTCCAATCGTGCGCGCTCGACCAGCTACGCGACTTCTCCACATAGCTAAAATCTACAACACTCCTATTATATCATTTTTCAAGCCGTTTGTCAACATTTTTTTCAAATCCGGCAAAATTTTTTTCTCAAAGTAAAGATAACCGTGTAATTCAAAGCTATATCACTTTGAGAAAAATTTTAATGCAAATTTCATATCACACCTTTAATATGCATACAACCGATATGCGGTGTTCAGTTTCATATATAATAATACCGACAGAAATACGAGTTTATATTTCCCTTTCACATATCCATTGAAGAAAGCTTCGAAAAGCCGTTGGAATAGCATAAGACGAAATTATCTCCTCCGGAGCCACCCAAGTATAGCGCTCTGTTTGGTTAAGACATTCTACACAATAACCTGACATATGCCACTCTACATGAGTAAAAATATGTCGTGCTTCTCCACAAGAATACAATGAAACCAGACCAACTCCCTCTTTCCGTAGAAATCTTTCTCTTTCCATAAGATCAAGTTTTCCATCTATACAGCAAAACTCCCACATTCCCGCGAGAAGTCCTTTTTCCGGGCGCTTTCGGATGGCATATTTACCTTCACAGCAAAAAATAAAAACCGTTTTCTCTTCTATTCTGCGAGATTTTTTCGGAGACCGAATCGGATACTGAGCCACTGTACCGTCAATGTACGCACGGCAATGCTTATGAAGCGGACAATCTGCACACCGAGGCAGCCCGTTAGGAATACAAATTGTCTCTCCAAGCTCCATTAAGCCTTCGGTAAGAAGCGCTGCCTGCACGCCTTTAGGATATATCTTCTTTAAATCCTCCGTAATTGCTTTTCGAGTTGCGGGAAGCATCACATCCTTTTCGCAGGCAATCAAACGGGCGATCACACGCATAACATTTCCATCTACCGC
>USPP01000073.1 GCA_900556615.1 uncultured Eubacteriales bacterium | reverse complement strand
TCTGATGCAAGCGTACAGAGAGCAAACGCTGCGTTCTTGTTTTGAATTCTATCCGAAAGCGAAAGCTTTTCGGTAGAAATTTTTTCGGAATCCGGGAACATCTCTCGTACCCTTATAAATGCAGCAGAGGGCTTCTGTTCTTTTCCGGAAATCTCCGAAGAGGAGCATATTACCGTGACGCTTTCCGATGCACAGCAGGCTGCGGTGTAAAAATAGTAAAGCTCGTTTACGGATAAAAGATTACTGTCGGGAGAAAGAATGATTCCGCAGGTTTCAAGCATAGCCTTGTCATTATCGGTAAATAGTCCGTTTTCGGTACAGGCGGCTGGGAAAATACCTTCGTTTACCCCTAAAAGATAAACATGTTTTACATGATTGGTTCGTATTTTATCGGCAGAACCAACAGTAACTTCATCGATGACAGAGGGAAGATTTCCTACGTTGGTTTGATTCACGACAAGGGTAAACAGATTGGCAAATAAAACGGAGTCCGCTTTTATGTCCGGCAAGATGTTGACGAGAACATCCAGCGCACCGCAAAAGCTGTTCCAGATTCTTATCTCATCGTCGTCTGCGGTATCGGAAATTTTAAGATTCGCTCCGATATCGATGAGAAAATCGTAAAGTGCATAGCACAGTTCTTTTATTGTACGACTTCCGTCAAATGCCTCAAAAAGCTTTGAAAGAGGTAAAACAATTTTCTTCCGTATAGAATTGACTCTTTTCAGAAGCTCAAGGCTTTCCTCCGTCATTATATCGGTATATCCGTTGGGATTCATAAACCAATCGGAGTCCTCATACCAGCGTTTTCCAAAGATATTCCATTGATAGGCATAGGCTTCAAGCTCGTCGCACTCGTCGGGGGTTATAGGGGAAAGCCCGGTTTTCATAAATATAACAACGTCTTCTGTATTCCAGCCGTTGTTTTTGATATTAAGAGCGCTGAGCACTAATTTAAACAGTGGCTTCTCGCATAATTCCGCTTTGACAGAGATATGGCAGGGAATATCGTATTGAGCGAAAAAAGCGTCTATAACGCCGTAATAATTTTCAATGTTTCTGGCAATTACCGCAAAATCCCGATATAAAGCGCCGCGGCGTATCTTTGACGCTATGTCACTTGCAACAAATTCCGCTTCAGCGTATATACCGGTAGCAACAACGGTTTTTACAGCATCGGAATTTCCGTCATAAACTTCGCTGTCACCGATTTTCCATAGATTTTTTTCTAAAAAAGAGAGAGCAGGGGAGTCGAAACGGAACGATTTCTCCAAAAATGTAATTTTTATATCCTCGGAAACCCTTGAGGCGAGTTTTTTTAATTCCGTAAAAGTTTTTCTTACGTTATCGAACGCAAACTCTTCCTTGTCGCTTGAAAGGCAAAGTGATACCGTAATTTGATCGGCTTGTCGGAAAGCATAAGAAAGCACAGTGTATTCCTGCGGAGTAAAGCCGGAAAAAGAATCAATATATAGATTAATTCCGGAAAAGAAATTGTGTTTTTTTAAAAGCTGTGCAAGGCGTGTCAGATCATCGGAGGGATCACTGAAATCCTTTTTTGAAAAATATTCATACTGGGAAAAAATTACCGAGAGATCGGATAGCTTTTCGGAGAGAGATATATCCTCATCCTTAATTTCTTTTGCTGCCTCTGCGAGATGTGCGGGCGTTATATTGTAGGATTTGAATTCCGAGATCTCCGATAAAAGAAGAGGAATAAATCGTTTTGCGTCTTCCAGCTCACTCTTGTATCTTTTTAAAACAGGTGCAGAAGAGAAAAGCGCTTTCCATAAGATAAGCGCTTTTGCTCCTCCGGATATTGAATTATAGGCTATGCCGCCGTATTCTCTGAAAACGCGGTTGCACAAACGTTTAAAATTTAAAATTTCAAGCTCGGTTTGCGGAATATTCCTGTTTTGTGTTTCGGTGCATACCGCATCCTCTGCATTCATCGCCGTTTGCTCGGGGACAAGAAGAATCACCTTTTTACCGCAGGAAAGATCGTTCGCTATACGTTTTGAGATCAGGGTACTTTTACCGCTTCCGGCAGTGCCGAGGATAAATTCAGTCATATTGTTCTACCTTTTCATTTGAATAAACATTGTCTTACGAAGAAGCTTAATCGTCATCATAATCAAGGTCGGAAAGATATTTATAACCGTTTTGGGTAATAAAATCTTTTCTTGCCTGAAGATCATCGCCAAGTAAGGTATCGAATATAAATGCAGTTTGCGCCGCGTCGGTTTCGGAAACCCGTATAAGGCGGCGGGTTGCGGGATTCATAGTAGTTTGCCACATCATATCGGGTTCATTTTCACCGAGTCCCTTTGACCGTTGAATCGTATATTTTGCGTTGCCTATCTCTGAAAGAATTTTTATTTTTTCAGATTCATTGTAAGCGAAGTAGGTATTATCTTTAGAATTGATTTCATATAAAGGCGACTCAGCAATATATATTTTCCCGATTTTTATAAGAGTCGGTAGCAAACGGTAGAAAAGAGTCAGAATCAGTGTTCTGATTTGAAAGCCGTCCTTATCCGCATCGGTACAGATGATAATTTTGTTCCACCGCAGCGATTCAAGAGAGAAGGGAACGATATCGCCTTTGACCTTTCCTTTGATTTCTACTCCGCATCCGATAACCTTGAGCAAATCTGTGATGATATCACTTTTGAAAATTTTATCATACGGAGCTTTAAGACAGTTAAGTGTTTTTCCTCTTACCGGAATAATCGCTTGAAATTCTGCCGCGCGTCCCAGCTTACAGGAACCGAGCGCGGAGTTTCCCTCTACAATATACAGTTCTCTTATCTCAGGATCCTTAGAACGGCAATTGACAAATTTATCTACGCGATTTGCAACGTCCATAGAACCGCTCAGCTTCTTCTTTATGTCAAGACGGGTTATCTCCGCCTTCTCGCGGCTTCTTTTGTTGACAAGCACTTGAGCGATGATTTTATCCGCTTCAAGCGGTTTTTCCGCGAAATAAATTTCAAGATTGTGACGGAGAAAGGAGGTCATCGCTTCTGCGATAAACGAATTGGTAATAGATTTTTTTGTTTGGTTTTCGTATGAAGTTTGTGTCGAAAAACTGTTGGAAACGAGGATCAGACAATCCTCAATATCTGAAAAACTGATTTTCGATTCGTTTTTCAGATATTTGCCGGTAGATTTGATATATTTATCAATTTCTGATACAAACGCGGATTTAACAGCCTTTTCGGGCGATCCTCCGTGCTCAAGAAAGCTTGAATTATGATAATATTCTATAACATTGAGCGTATTGGAAAAACAGAAAGAAACATCGGCTTTAAGCGTATAGTCTTCCTTATCTTCTCTGTCACGTCCCTTTGCTTCGGTAGACCATGAAACGGGAGCGGTGAGAGAGGTTCCCTCTGCAAGCTCGGTAACATAATCAATAATTCCGTTTTTATAAACAAAATCGTATTCCTCAAAACCGTTTTCAGTCTCCCAATTAAGATGAAAGGTGATTCCGGAATTGACAACCGATTGTTTTTTTAACATATCCAGATAATATTCAAGGGGAATACTGATATCGGTAAAGACTTCAAGATCAGGACGCCATCTTGTTACTGTTCCGGTACGGCGCTCTTTTTTAGACAGTTCGGTTACAGAAAGCTCGCCGATCGGTTCCCCGCCTTTGAAGCTGATTTCAAAGAGCTTTCCGTCCTTATAGGATTTGACATTCATGTACTCTGAACTGTATTGCGTAGCACAGGCTCCGAGACCGTTCAGACCGAGTGAGTATTTATACGAGGCTGCGTCGCTGTTGTTGTTGTATTTCCCTCCGGCATAAAGCTCACAGTATACAAGCTCCCAGTTATATCGTTCTTCTTTCTCATTCCAGTCCAGAGGAACACCTCGGCCAAAGTCCTCAACTTCTATCGAATGATCGTTAAAAACAGTTATGTTTATTCTATCTCCGAATCCTTCGCGCGCCTCGTCTACCGAGTTCGATATAATCTCAAAAGCAGAATGTTCACAGCCCTCAAGTCCATCGGAGCCGAATATGACTGCCGGTCGTTTTCGCACTCTGTCTGCACCTTTGAGGGAAATTATGCTTTGATTTCCGTAATCGTTTTCTGTTTTTCTGTTTGTCATAAGTTTGATTATGCCTTCCGAAAAATATGTTGCAAAAAATAATAAAATGATATATAATAACGGATATGGATACCGTAATAAGAAAACTTTTAAATGAAGAAAAAATTGAATATGCCGGAATAATACCGTTTAAAGAATGTAAAGTAATCAACCAACCACTGCTTGACAGGAGCTGGCAGGGGAAAGAACCGCGCAGCGTGATTATGATTTCTGTTCCGTATTTTTCCGGTGAGTACCCGGAACGAAACGTATCGCTCTATGCGATTGCGAGGGACTATCATTTGTATTTCAAGGAACTATATGAAAGAATGATTCCGAAGCTCAGTGAAGAATTTCCCGGCTTTTACTTCAGGGGATTTTCGGACAATTCGCCGATCGGTGAAATCGGTGCCGCCGCAAAAGCGGGACTTGGTATTATCGGCGATAAATTTCAGCTTATCAATGAAAAGTACGGTGCCTACACCTTTATAGGGGAGATACTCACTGACAAGGATTTTGACTGCTATGATCTTCAGGAAATAAAGCTATGCGACCATTGCGGTGCTTGCTCAAGAGCTTGCCCGGTAAAGGACGGCTGTCTCTCGGGGATGACGCAGAAAAAAGGAGAAATCGATTCTGATACTGCGTACTTGATCAGAAAAACAGGTATAGTCTGGGGATGCGATATTTGTCGAACCGCTTGTCCGATGAATAAAAAAGCTGCAATTACGCCAATCAGCTTTTTTCTCAAAAATCTCATGCCGCAGATAAGCGTTTCGGATATTCGGACTATGAGCAAAAAAGAATTTGGAGAAAGGGCATACAGCTGGCGCGGAAGAAAGACTATCTTGAGAAATCTAAGTATATATGAATCGGTATCTGAAATTGGGGCAATCCCCCAAAAGGATGATAACAACAGCTTGTGAAAACGTGCTTATATTGGGTAGCAGGACGTTGAACCTTTTTTACTGTTTGGAATCACTGACAAGAATTTTCTTCCGCTTATCATTATATCACACCCTAATTGGGTTGTCAACTTTATTAAAATGTGTTTTTATCAATCCAAGCTTCAGATATGCAATAAAAAACCTTTCTATGCGGTTGACAAAATGAATAAATAATTATATAATGTATAAATACAGAAAATTATGTATAACGGTATATTTCAAAAGATAAACTTACCGGGAATGGAACGTTGATGGATAGACGAAAGGCGCGTGAAACTGCGTTTGAGCTTCTTTTTGAACATGAGTTCAGAAATGATGAAGAGGCAGCGGATATTTTCAGTACCGCTGAGGAAATAAGAGATTTTGAATATGATGAGTACGTTGAGCGTATTTATTTCGGGGTTATTGATAATTTGAACGAGGTTGACGGATTAATTTCCTCTCGTGCGATTGGTTGGAAAACAGAACGAATGACAAAAGTGTCTCTTTCCATACTCCGTATTGCCGTTTATGAAATGAGATTTTGTAAGGATATTCCTTTTTCGGTTTCTATAAACGAAGCAGTTGAGATGACAAAAAAGTACGACGATGAAAAAGCGCCTTCTTTTGTAAACGGAATTTTAAACGGTATCGCCGAAAATCTCGGTCTGAAAACAAGCGAAAACAAGGAATAATCCGTATGGGACAGTTCCTTGGAGTTGATACAAGTAATTATACCACCTCGCTCGCGGTTTCAAATGCAGGAAAAATCACACAAAATCTTAAAACAGTGCTTAAGGTAGAGGAAGGACAGCGCGGGCTTCGTCAGAGTGACGCGGTCTTTGCGCATACGGTAAACCTTCCGCTCCTTTTTGAAAATCTCGGGAAAAATATTTTTTCTGCTGTCGGTGTATCGGCATATCCGAGAGATGTTGCGGGATCCTATATGCCGTGTTTTCTTGCGGGGATTTCCTCCGCTTCCGCGATTTCTTCTGTCAACGGTATCCCTCTTTACCGCTTTTCACATCAGGCGGGACATATTGCTGCCGCACTTTATTCGTGTGAAAAAGAGGCGCTTATTCACGGCGAGTTTCTTGCCTTTCACGTTTCAGGCGGTACGACAGAGCTTCTTCATGTCAAAAACATGGAGATATCTCTTCTCGGAGGCACAAAGGATATCAGTGCGGGAAAAGTTGTTGATCGGACAGGCGTTCTGCTCGGTTTGCATTTTCCATGCGGAAAGGAATTGGAGATTCTCGCCGGTGATGCGGTTTACACGGTCAAGCCCGCAAAAATTTGCGTGAATGGGTTTGACTGCAACATGTCCGGTATTGAAAACAAGGTGCAGAAGCTTCTTCTTTGCGGTGCAGACAGACAATATGTTGCCGCCTATGTGATATCTTTCATAACCGCTGCAATAGATAAAATGACAGAGAATGCTCTTTCTGTATATTCAGGTCTTCCCGTGATCTATTCAGGCGGCGTTATGAGCAACCGATATATAAATAAAACGTTATCCGACAAATACGGTGGTTATTTTGCGAAACCGGAATATTCGTGTGATAATGCGGCGGGAATCGCTCGGCTTACCGAGATGAAATTTACCGGTGAAATCTGAATGGAGGAATAGATGACTGTCGATACAAAAATTTTGACGGTAAGTCAGCTTAACGACTATGTGAAAATGCTGATCGACTCCAATCCCATGCTTGGAAACATCTGGGTAAGAGGAGAAGTATCCAATCTCACCTTCCATACCTCCGGACATTTGTATTTTTCGGTAAAGGATGAAAAGTCAAGAGTTTCGGCAATTATGTTCAGGACAAATGCCGTGAAACTGAAGTTCAGACCTGAAAATGGGATGAAGGTTGTTCTCCACGGCAGGGTTTCCGTTTTTCCTCGGGACGGTGTCTATCAAATTTATGTCACGTCGATTGAACCGGACGGTATCGGTGCACTTTATATTGCTTATGAGCAGTTAAGACGAAGACTTGAAGCGGAAGGACTGTTTGACGAGCGTATTAAAAAAGCTCTTCCCAAAATTCCGTCTGCGGTCGGTGTGATAACCTCTCCGACCGGCGCGGCGGTAAGAGATATAATCAATGTGACGGCGCGCAGGTTTCCTTTTGCTAAAATCATCCTTTTCCCATCTCTCGTACAGGGAGATGGTGCAGAATCCAATCTGATCGAGGGTATCCGGTATTTCAATTCCGCGCGTTCGGCGGATGTCATCATAA
>USPP01000072.1 GCA_900556615.1 uncultured Eubacteriales bacterium | reverse complement strand
GGCTTAAATGAGAGGTGGGGCAACGCCCCGCAGGGCTTCTGCAGTCAACGGCTCAACCGATTGTTACGGCTGTTGTCTATTACAGAATGATACAAATCAGCCCGCCGCTTCCCTCGTTTATGACTTTCTGGAGCGTTTCGGAAAGCTTTTTCCTTGCATCATCAGGCATATGATCAAGCTTTGAATGAAGTCCCTCGGTGACAAGCTCATGAAGCGTTTTTCCGAAAATATTTGATTCCCAGAGCTTAGTGGGATCCTCCTCAAATTCATGAAGAAGAAATTTGACAAGGTCCTCAGACTGCTGCTCTGAACCGACAATCGGATTGATCTCAGTTTCAATATCAGCACGTATCATATGGATCGATGGACCGCTTGCCTTAAGCTTCACACCGTAACCACCCGGCTGACGGATTATCGTAGGCTCCTCAAGCTTCAATTCGCTTGTTTCCGGCGTAACAATGCCGTATCCTTTTTCATTGACTTCCTTCAGAGCAGAAGCAATCTTATCATATTCCCGTTTCACGTCGGAAAGCTCGCGCAGGAGTCCGATAAGAGATTCTTCTCCCGTTATGTCAAAACCGGTAAGCTCTCCGAGGGTTTTATAATATAGTTCCTCCGGCAGTTTCACTGTAATTTTCGCACATCCGCTTCCAAGGTCGGTACTGCTTATATCCGCGGCGGTTATATATTCATTTTCAGGCAGTGAAGCAAAGGCTGAGGAAATATCACCGATTTTTGTAGCATTTTCCGCGCACTCAAGCACTGAATTCTGTATTGACGTCACAAGTCTGTGATCCGGTTCAAGCGCGGAAATCCAGCCCGGCATATCAACAGATATCTCCTTTATGGGAAATTCAAGAAGAATCATCTCAAGAATATGCTTTATGTCCTCTGTATTCAGCTCAAGACAGTTTACGAGAGCAACCGGAACTCCGTAATCATTTTCTATCGATGTAGCGAGGCGTATGCTTTCTTCCCGAGAGGGATCGGCAGAGTTCATGATGATAGCAAAAGGCTTGCTGATCGCTTTGAGTTCATTTATTACCCTTGTTTCGGCGTCGACATAATTTGCGCGCGGTATCTCTCCGACAGTTCCGTCTGTTGTAACGACAATGCCGATTGTGGAATGATCGTTTATTACTTTTCTTGTTCCGGTTTCGGCAGCCTCCGTAAAGGGCATTGGCTCTTTTTGCCATGGTGTATGTACCATACGCGGACCGCCGTTTTCGATATGACCGAGCGCTTCCGGAACAATATATCCTACGCAGTCAATCATTCTTACTCTGAGCTTGGCATTATCGGCAAGCGAAATTTCAACCGCCTCGTCGGGAATAAATTTCGGCTCCGCCGTCATAACCGTTTTTCCCGCGGCGCTCTGCGGCATCTCGTCTTTCGCGCGTTCTCGGTCATATGGATCGGTAATATTCGGTAAAACGAGTGTCTCCATAAATTTTTTTATGAAAGTAGATTTTCCCGTACGCACCGGACCTACAACGCCTATGTATATGTTTCCGCCGGTACGCTCCGCTATGTCTCGGTAAATGCTTGTGTTCATCATGAAAACCTCCGTGACGGTCACGGATCGTATCCGTGCCTTGAAATCTTTTCGTTTTTGTACATTCATATGCGAGGAATATTCTGCGTATGACAAAAGCAATATAATTTTTACGGTCATGATGACAGAAACGCAAGAATGTTTTAGGGGCACCTCTCATAATTCCACGTTCATAGACAGCAAAGAGATTTTCTCATCAGTCTAAACAAAAATTCCACAAAAGAGCGTATGCCTTCATCAAGGATTTTTGCGACAAATGACGGAAACCAGCTCGAGCCGGTTTTGGGCTGTGATTTTTTAGAGGTACCCTTAATTGCGTTATATGGTATTATTTCCGATCTTCCCGAATAGAATGACTCTGTAAACAACGCCTTTATTATGGAAAGGAAGAAGGAAAAATGGACTGCTGTATAAACGATTTGAGAAATAAAGAGGTAATAAATGTATCAAACGGAAAAAGACTTGGCTATGTGAGCGATATTGAGGTCGATATCAATGATGCGAGACTGCTTGCCATCATCGTTCCAGGAGAGAGTGGCATTTTTTCCCGTGCACCCGATATAAAAATTCCGTGGGCGTGTATAGAACATATCGGTGAAGATCTTATCATTGTAAATATGAAAAATATAACGCAGTAGATGCGGGAAAGTGTAACCGAAATCCATTTTTACACGGCTTGTTTTGTCTATACTTCTATACTTTTTGTATGGAAAAAATTCATTGATTTCCAAAAATAACTGTTCAGGGGGCTGTCATAGTTTAACATGACACCCCCTGAAATATTTTTTCTCAGATTATTATGATTTTGTCTCTTTACAGAACGACATATAAGGTTATTCCTTAAGGATATACCGCCGGGTGCACGGCTAACGCCTTTATTGCGCATATGCTTGCATCTTTTCCGTCGTACCTCACAAATTTCGTCAGTAGAGGAGTCGCTCTTGCCTTCTCAATTTGTATTGTCTGACGAAAAATCTGGCGGCGCAACTGCACAACAATCATTGTGCGGTATTACCTTAACTGTAAAAACGAATCGGCATTTCAATCAGGGAATTGAGCCTCGTTTGCTTTACTTTCATTGCATTTCTCGAAATAAACAGTAAATCCGCTGTTTCCCAAAGAAAAACCCATGCAAGTATATCAATACACTCAATCCATAGTTCTCCTACACCGTGATTTTCAAAAACAAACATACAGGACAGCGCCAGCAAACCTGACAGAAACATAACAATCGCTATCCGCATATTTCTTTTTAAGTCTCTTGCACCGGAAACGTTCTGAGCTGAGAAATAGTTTTTTATAGCGGCGGTATAGATTATTTTTTCTTCTTCATCTATGCAATCTATGCATTCACCGTAAATATCAAGCACAAATTTCTCCTTTGGTTTGAACGAGACGGCGCTTTCTTTTATAAAATCAGCGACATCGGAGGATATCATCGGGACGTCGTTCCCGGAATACGGGGAGAGAAAAGAAGTATCGTCTCTGACCGTCATTTTAATGACAGCCCTTCCTTCTTCGTTACGCAAGACTGCTCCCCCGCCGTCTATTTTTTCCTTAATATATTTCATTATGAAGCCGCCTCAAATTGACTGTTGTACAGAGCGGCATAGAAGCCGTTACGGGCAAGCAGATCTTCATGAGTTCCCTGTTCTATAACATCCCCGTCACGCATAACGAGTATAAGATCTGCGTTTTTAATTGTGGAAAGACGATGAGCTATAACAAAGCTGGTACGTTTCTCCGTCAGTTTATCCATCGCTTGCTGCGTGATCAGTTCCGTCCTCGTATCTACTGAAGAGGTAGCCTCGTCAAGTATCAACATAGGACTGTTTTGTATCATAGCTCTTGCAATCGTAAAGAGCTGCTTTTGTCCCGCCGATATTGCGACATTCTCACTGAGAACCGTATCGAAGCCGTGGGGAAGTGTTTCTATAAAATGATATAACCCGCAGGCACGGCACGCCGCTTCAAGCTGTTCGTCGCTTACTCCCGTCTTATTATAAACAAGATTCTCTCTGACAGTTCCTTCAAACAGCCATGTATCCTGAAGCACCATTCCGAAAAGACTGTGAACACTCTTACGGTTCATATCGGAGACGGGGATGCCGTCAATCAGAATTCTTCCGCTGTTTACTTCAAAGAATCTCATAAGCAGATTTACCATTGTGGTTTTTCCTGCGCCTGTAGGTCCTACGATCGCTACTTTTTGTCCCGGCTTTATATAGGCGGAAAAGTCTTTTATAATAATTTTATCGGGTTTTGACGGATAGCTGAAACGCACATGCTCAAAGATTACCTCCCCGCGCACAGAAGTCGGCGCGGGAAGCTTGCCGGATTCATCCGGCATCTCCTCCTCTCCGAGAAAATCAAATACTCTGTCTCCCGCAGCCGCCGCAGTCTGCATATTCGTCATACTCTGAGCGATTGTACTGAGAGGAGAGGTAAAGAGACGCACATACATAATAAACGCTACGATTACGCCGATGTCAACACCGCTGTCGCCGCGCAGAGCAAGCGCGGAGCCGATAACGCAGACCGCCACATTTCCGATGACGTTCATAAGCGGCTGCATAACGCCCGACAGAAATTGACTCTTCCAGTTCGCGTCATATACGGCTTTATTCATATCCGCAAAACGCTTTCTGACTTTTTTCTCTGCTCTGGATATCCGTACCACATCATGACCGGAGTACATTTCTTCTATATATCCGTTGAGCTCTCCGAGATTTTCCTGACGTGCGGTAAAATGCTTTTGCGAGCGGCTCATAATCACAATCATGATAACAAATCCGAAAAGCGTTACCAACACCGCCGCCGTCGCCATTCTCCACTCTGTCACAAACATCATGATAAGACAGCCGATAAACTGTGCCGCCGCGCTTATCATGGAAGGAAGACTGTTAGACAGAGCCTGCTGAAGCGTGCTGACGTCATTCGTAATACGGCTCAGAATATCGCCGTGAGAGGTTGTATTGAAATATTTCATCGGCACACGGTTGATCTTTTCCGAAAGATCGTTTCTTAATTGCTTTGACAGTCTGAGCGTCACCGTCGCCATTATATAATGCTCAATATAGGTACAAAGTGCGCTTCCCGCATATAGGAGGAGCAAGAAAATTCCCACCGAGGCGATTGCCTCCATATCGATATCCCCCAAAAGAGAATCCGATATCAGATTGGTTATCTGACTGAGCTTATCGGGACCGATTATGGTAAGAATCGCTCCCGTCACAGCAAGCAGCATTGCCACCGCCATCGGCAGCTTTAAAGAAGAGGAGTACCGAAACAGTTCCTTTAAGACGCCTACTATACCGCGTTTGCTCTTTACCGCTGGCATCATGCCGCGGCCGTTCGGTCTGTTCATATGCTTTTTCCTCCTTCGTTAAAGCCGAGTTCCTTCTCGGATAATTGTGACATTGCGATTTCCCTATATACGCGGCAGCTTGAAAGAAGCTCCTCATGCGTTCCGACACCGACTGCTTTTCCATCGTCGAGCACAATGATTTTATCGGCGTTTCGTATGGTTCCGATTCGCTGTGCAACTATCAGCTTTGTCGTATCCGGAAGTTCTTTCATCAGTCCGTCTCGGAGCACCGCGTCTGTTTTATAATCCAGTGCTGAAAAAGAATCGTCAAATATCAGTATCTCGGGTTTTCTTGCCAATGCTCTTGCAATGGAAAGTCTCTGCTTTTGTCCTCCCGAGACATTCACGCCGCCCTGTGCAATAGGAGCATTAACCCCTTCCGGAAGCTTACTTACAAACTCCGCTGCCTGCGCCAGCTCAAGCGCGCTGTTTACCGCCGCATCGTCCCCTGTGCCTCTGCTTTCACCAAAAAGAACATTTTCCTTTATATCTCCGGCAAAAAGCACTGCTTTCTGAGTTACGTATCCTATCCGGTCATACAGAGAATCAAAGCTGAATTCCTTGATATTGCGTCCGTCGATCAGAATTTCCCCCTCGGTAGCGTCATAGAACCGTGCGGCAAGGCTTACAAGGGTTGTTTTACCGCTTCCGGTAGAGCCGATAAAAGCTATTGTCTCCCCCTTTTCGGCTCTAAAGCTGATGTTTTCGAGAACATTTCCCGACGACGACGGATAACGGAAGGAAACGTTTCTGAACTCCACCGTTCCGACCTCGGAAGCCTCTTCCGACTCTCCCTGTCTGAGACGAATTTTTCTTTCAAGCACTTCATTGATGCGCTGCGCCGATACCTGGGCGGCGGGAAGAAACATGATAATCATAACCAGCATCATAATGGACATAATCACATAAGTGGCATAGGTTCCGAATACCACCACGTTGCTGAACTGCGACAAGCGTCCTATGGCGTCAATAGCCGGAATCCGATTGACGAGTGAGGCTCCAACCCAATATATTACAAGAGCGAGAGAATTCATCGCAAGGCTGACCGCGGGGTTTAAGAGCGCAAAAGCGCGCTGATTAAAGAGCTGTGTTTTCATGAGAATATCGCTTGCCCTATCGAACTTCTCATTCTGATATTCCTCTGCGTTAAAGGCATGAACGACATTGATTCCGGTAAGGTTCTCGCGGGCGACAAGATTCAAATTATCTGTAAGCTTCTGCACCCGGCGTACTCTCGGCAGGACAACCGATACAATCACAATCATCATGGCAAAGAGCGCAACGACAAAGCCTGCCGTAATAACCGAAAGCTCCCAGCTCTTATTGATAATTTTTATTACCGCCCATACTGCCATGACAGGGGATTTTATCATAACCTGAAGTCCCATTGAAACAAGCATCTGTATTTGCGTGATATCATTTGTTGTTCTGTTTATGAGGCTTGGAACCGAAAAATCAAACATTTCCTCCTGACCGAAATCGGATACCTTGTTGAATACATCCTCCCTCACCGCATAACTGAATCCGGCGGCAACCTTTGCCGAGAGAAAACCGCATGCAACGGCAAGCGCCGCGCTGGCAAGCGTACAGCCAAGCATTTGCGCACCCATATTAAGTATTTCAGAAACGGTGCTGCCCGGCGTTTTGATAAGAACGGTAAGCTCGCTCATATAGTCGGGAAGCAAAAGATCGAAGTAGATTTGTCCCAAAACAAACAGAGCGCACAGCGCCGCCATGAGCCATTCTCTCTTTTTCAATTTTTTCAGTAGCTTAAGCATTTTTTTTGCCCTTTCCTTCGAGACGTTTTACATTTTTTATAAACCGTTCGGTAACCGACCGGTGAATCTCAATTTCCTCCGGACGGATTCCGGCTGTAATCTCGGTAAAAAATTCCATCTGCTTCATTCTTCCGTCACGGATAATTTCCGCCGCCGCCTCGGTAGGGAGCAGAAGCTTAATCCGCCGGTCCTTCGAACTGTCCCCGCGCTCCAGATATCCCTTTTTTACTAAATTTTCGACCGCCACCGAAGCGATTCCGCTTTTAATTCCGCGAATTTCGCAGATATCGCGCGCAGAATGATATTCAGGGTTATTAGCAAGAAAAAGCAGTATGTCAAGACAGGTTTGGTTAATTCCGTGCTTCTGACATACAGGCTGACAGAATTCGGCATATATCGCCATAATTGTCTTTCCGTATAAAATTATCTCATATGGTTTCATATAATCCTCTTTTTAGAAATTCTAATTTTAGAATATTATATCCGTATATTATGTCAAAGCAATAAACAGAATGCAAAGATTTTTTTAAGGCAATACCGCACAATGATTGTTGTGCAGATGCTCCGCCGTATTTTTTGTCAGACGATACCAATTGAGGAGGCAAGAGCGC
>USPP01000071.1 GCA_900556615.1 uncultured Eubacteriales bacterium | reverse complement strand
GTGTATTTTTTTCCGTCGGCAGGTTCCGTCACTGACGGCAAGACGCCGTTTTTAGCGTCGCAGAGAATCACATTGTCAAACTCCATGCCTTTTGCCGAGTGAATCGTTGAAAGAATCATTCCGTCGTCCGATTTATGTCCCTGTTTTACCTGATCTGAGAGAAAATCAAGCCGCTCGAAAAAATCTTTTTTCGAGCGAAACCGTTCGGCGATTGCAAGTAATGTATTAACCTTTGAAAGATCTCTTGTACGGTGAGAAAGATAGGAACCGTATCCCGACGCCGATATGATCAGCTTTAGTGCGCCGTAACTGTCGGCGGCATTAATTCTGAAAAGAGCATCGGAAACCTTTCGCATCCGCTTTCTCACTTTTTCAGGGAAAACCGGACATACCGAAAAATATTCGGGATAAGAAAGCATTTCCTTCCCGACGTTGTGAGTCAGCGCATATTCGCAGTCGGTTCTGCTTATCCCGGCTGAAAATTTATAGTACAGATTTTCAAAAAGTCCGGCGTCAAAGGGATTTGCAGCAAACCTGATCATGGCGATCATATCAGTGACGATGAAATGCGTGAAAAACAATCCGTCTACCGCTCTCACGGAAAAAGGGATCCCAGCATCACAAAGGACATCAATTATTGGAATAAGCGAGTCATTGAGACGGCAGAGAACCGCAGTGGTTTCCTTTTTTTCTCCTGCACAGTTAAGCGCGCGCTTTTTTATATACGTGGGAAGCTCTCTCAGGTCGGTAAGCTCGGTACGTTTTATATTATCTCCCACTGCATTATCGGTGTTCATGTGCTTATCGCGTCTTTCCGCGTTTAAAGAAATAAAACGGTCGGCAGCGGAAACGATAGTTTGGGTACTCCGATAATTTTTCTCTATAAAGCAGATGAAAGCATCGGGATAAATTTTTTCAAACTCCAGCAAGCCTTCCGGGTAAGCAGCTCTGAAACCGTATATACTCTGATCCTCATCTCCTACCATGAAGAGGTTACCGCAGTTTTCCGCCGCCTTGCGAATGATCATATGCTGTATTTTTGAGGTGTCCTGCGCCTCATCCACGCATATATAGCGAAAACGTCCCGAATAAGCCCGATTTACTTCTGGAAAACGGCACATGATATGGTATCCGTAGCAAAGCTGATCATCGTAATCCATCAACTTATTTTCAACTTTAAATTCACGGTAACGGCGAAAAATTTCGGGAAAATCGCGTCCTTCAATGGAAATTTTTTCGGCTATTTCCTTCTCGGTCAGCAACATATTGCGGCAATAGGTGATTGCCGTTTTCACATCTTTCACTTCATTCTCGGAGGGATATCCTCCGCAATCTTTCATAATTACGCGAAGGATTCGGGATGTTTCCCCTTCCGATTCCAAAAGGCTAAACGCATGCCTGCCGTAAATACGCTCGTAAGTACCAATAATTTTGGCGCAAAAACCGTTTATCGTTCTTATTTCTATTTCGCGCGAGCCGAAAATATTCTCATACCGTCGCTGCATTTCTCTTGCTCCGGCAACACTGTATGTCACCGCAAGAATAGATTCCGGCGGTACGCCGAGTCCCTTGACAAGATAGCCGAGCTTTGCCGTCATAACGGTAGTTTTACCGCTCCCCGGAACCGCAAGAAGGAGAATATGTCCCCCTGTCTTTTCGCAGGCTTTATCCTGATCGGGATCAAGGCTGATGTCGTATTCGGTTTTATATTCCTGGTATGTCATATTTTCCTCAGCATAAATGCAGCTTTGTTTCATGTAAAAAAGGATTTTTTTAGCCGGTAAAAATGATATTATGGCAATACTGCACAATAATGTGCGGCTTCTCTGTCGGATTTTTGTCGAAAGATACAAATTGAGAAGCAAGAGTGCCCCTCTGCCGACGAAATTTGTATTGTCTGACGGAATAGAGGCAAGCAAATGCGTAACATAGGTGTTAGCCGTTTGCCCGGTGTTCTTACCTTAACAACTGACAGCCACCTTTTTCCCGGAAACGGCAAAACGGGGATGTCTGCTGCGACACCCCCATGCGTTCTTACTTAGCAGCCTCTTCAGCGCTCTTTATCTCAAGCTCGACTTTATTGTCATCGACAAAGGAGCGAAGCCCTCCGCGGAAACGGCGGAAATTCTCCTCCTCATGCTCGCATACAATAAGTTCTGAAGGAATATCAGGATCGTTTACATAGAAAACAATCCTCTCTTCAAGCTCCTTTTTAAGACCGAAAAATGTTTTGTGATAAGCATAATCAAAAACAATTTTGGTCAGATTGGCCGGAGTGAGCCGATAATGCTTGAAACGGTTCTTGTCGGTTTTCTTATCACAGAAAACAATTTCGTTTTTATGAACCATTATAGCGTCTTCAACAGCCATGACAGACACCTTTCCTTTCCCGGGCAAGCCCGAAGCCGTTATCACGGATTATTATATTGATTATTATTAATAGAATACCATAAATCAAACTGCTTGTCAATAGCGCGATATATCGATAAAGGGAATAAGGCAATCGCTTTTTTTCCTTAAGGCAACACCGCCGGGTGCACAGCTAACGCCTTTATTACGTATTTGCTTGTATTTATTTTACCATACTTCACAAATTTCGTCGGCAGAGAAATCGCTCTTGCCTCCTCAATTTGTATTGTCTGACGAAAAATCTGGTGGCGCAACTGCACAACAATCATTGTGCGGTATTGCCTTAACCATATTCCTGCGTTTTTTTATCTTGCCGTTCAAAAAATCATTTCGGAAATCTGCATATCCGATTTATTCAGCGATTCCTTAAAATCTTCTTTGTAAAATTCTCGCAGTAGCTGTGTAAAGCGGAGATGCTCCGTTACACTCATTCGGACAGTCATTTTAGCGGAACACTTGAGGTTCTCCGAGAAATGCCGAAACACTTCTTTGCGGTAAAAAGGTTTCTTAATCATTTTTAATATGCCGTTTTTCTTCAGAAAACTTCTTTAAGCCAACCTTTTTTGTTTATCCGAGAAGCTTTTCGGCATCTGTGCGGCATGCCGAAAGTTTCTGTCTTACGGCACTTTCATCTCCGCCTTTTGCCATGAAATATACTTTTATTTTAGGTTCTGTTCCCGACGGACGGAAAACGATAACGGAATTGTCCATCGTATAATACAGTACATCTGACGAGGGGAGTCCGGTTGGTTCGGTTTTTTCGGAGATTATATCGGTTATCGTTCCGCGCAGATAATCGCGTACCGATTTCACAGGCTCTCCGGCGAGAAACACAGGGGGATTTTCCCGGAGTCTTTCCATAACTTCCTTCATTCTTTCCTTTCCGTCGGAGCCGGGCATGGAAATACTCATAACCGATTCGCCGTAGCTTCCGTAACGCTCATAGAGAGAATCTACTGCGTTCTTCAGCGTCATGCCGCGGGCTCTGTAATAAGCCGCCATCTCGGTAACAAGAAGCGACGCCACTACCGCGTCCTTATCTCTTGCATAGGTGCCTTTCAGATAGCCGTAGCTTTCCTCAAAGCCGAGAAGATAAGTCCCGACGCCTTGTTCCTCATGCTTTTTGATAACCTCTCCGATAAATTTAAATCCGGTCAGAACATCGAACATTTTTACACCGTTGCGGCGGCATATTTCGCTTGCAAGCTCGGTGGTAACAATACTCTTTACCGCATAGGCGTCTTCCGGAACACCGCCCTTTTCCCGATATGCGGTTATAATATAATCTAAAAGCAGGCATCCGACCTGATTTCCCGTAAGTCCCGTATAACGGTCTCCGTCTTTTATCATGATGCCCATTCTGTCGGCATCGGGATCGGTTGCGATGATCAGGTCGCAGCCGTTTTCAGAAGCGAGCTTTTTCCCAAGCTCGAAAGCCTCCGGAAATTCGGGATTCGGAAATTTAACGGTCGGGAAATTGCCGTCGGTAACCATCTGCTCCGAAACGGTTATGATATTTTTCAGCCCGGCGCGGCGAAGCGTTTCGGGAACCAGCCTATATCCTGCGCCGTGAAGCGGCGTATACACAATCGTCATATCGCTTTGTGAAGGAATGGCATTCTTATTAACGCGCTGTTCAAGAACCCTGTTTGTATATTTTTCGTCAAGTTCGGTCCCGACAACAGCAATAAGACCGGAGCTTACTCCCTGATCGAACGGTATTCTTTTGACACCGTCAAGCACATCGCATTTCTCGATATATCCCGATACCGCCTCCGCCTGCTCGGGAGCGAGCTGCGCTCCGTCAGACCAATACGCCTTGTAGCCGTTGTATTCTTTTGGATTGTGAGACGCGGTTATATTGATTCCCGCAATGCAGCCAAGCTCCCTGACGGTAAAAGATAGCTCCGGAGTAGGTCTTGCTCCATCAAATATATACGTTTTAATTCCGTTAGCGGCGAGAACCTCAGCGGCAATTCTTGCAAAAAGCTCGGAATTATTTCTTGTGTCATAAGCAATCGCGCAGGAGTCTCCGCCTTGAGTGATTATATAATCGGAAAAGCCCTGTGTAGCTCTTCCGACGGTATGAATATTCATGTTATTGATTCCTGCCCCCATGGTGCCGCGAAGTCCCGCCGTACCGAAGCTGAGGGGAGCGGAGAAGCGGCAGCGAAGCTCTTCTTCATTGTCTTTTATTGCAAGAAGCTCTCTTTTCATGTCGCTGCTGACCTTATCGGATGAAAGCCACTTTTCATATTCGGATATTATTGCACTGTTTGACATATCTCATGTCCCTTCAAATTATTTTTATGGTAATACCGCTGGGCTTAGGCTGACGTTTCAGAATTATATCTTGCGTATGCCTTTTTTCGGAATTCGTTACATGCTTTACCGGCAAAGGAGTCGCCTTGTCCCTCGATTTTTATGAATAGCCGAAAAATTGACGGCACATTTGCACCGTTAGAATTGTACGGTATCGCCTTAACGGTTACGGCGAGAAATTAAAGTTCTCCGAAAAAGCCGGTAACCAAGAAATCCCGGTATTCAAGAAACAAAAAACTCAGAAAACCGCAAATTCCTTCCTCGCTGACCGAAAATACCACATCATAGAGAAAGGGTTGATCCGGTACCGAGGAGATGCTCACTGGTTTCATCAGGCAGGCGTCGGCAGCGCTGATCAGAGTGGAAAGCGCGTCATCCGTTTTTATCCTGAGTTCCAAAAATTTGTTTCCCTCACGGTCCGGAACGACGATATTTTTCTTTGCCAAAGCAAATACCGTTGCTTCCCCTTCCTGAAGCGTTTCTACTCTTGTTATCATTACCGTCTTTAAACCGTATTTCATAATCAGTCTCCGAAAACCGGCAAGTCTTCCGTCCGAGGAATTTTCGATCGGAAGAATACAGTATGCAGAACGTTCGTAATAGACATTTTCGCAGACCTCAGAGAAATCATGACCATACATAACCTTCGGCTCTGTCATAGTATCTGAAAAACGGGAATATGCCTCGTCGGCATAGGAGTTCTGCATATACGATACGGTCTCGTTTCCGTTGGCGCTGAAATCCTCGAAATATGTTCCCGCCGCCTGTACCCCCCTGATACCGAGGCTGTCTGTAAGCCTGCGGCAGACAAACGCCCGTGAAAATGC
This sequence comes from uncultured Eubacteriales bacterium, assembly GCA_900556615.1. GTDB lineage: Bacteria > Bacillota > Clostridia > Oscillospirales > CAG-272 > Colimorpha_A. Next base: position 1,756 of record USPP01000071.1, on the reverse strand, counting down.
CGACAGCGACGTGTTCACGACAGAGGTTTTTTCGGTGTTAATCGACACCGCTGCTTCCGGAATAACCGTTTTTACATTTTTCATAAGCTCTGCATATGACGCTGCAAAGCCCGGATCGCGAAAAAAAATTTCCTCTTCGCCTGCCTCCTCACATAGGAGCGAGGCAAGCTCTCCGAGATGAGCAAATTGCTTCTCAAGGAGTTCTGTCTGTTCTTTTCCGATCCGGGAGAGATTGCTGAGAATGATATCCTTTTTGTCGTAAACCATAACGCCTCCCGGAAAAGTTCGTCTGTTTCGATCATGCCGTACAGCTTTTCCCTGACAGCATATGCGTTCAGAAGCCGTACGGCAATGATACATTCTGATTTTTCGTTCAGATCAGCTTATCGAGCATACCGAAGCTTCCGGCAAGAAAGCTCTTAAGTTCCTCTGCATTGAGCTGTCTCTGTGCAAGCGTTGCAAGGCTGAATATATACTTTGCAGCTTCCTCCGCTCCCACTTCGTCTGAAGAAACTTTTTCTGACAGTCGCTTAATCATCGCGCTGTTAGCATTAAGGACAAGCTCTCCTTCGGGAGCAGGCATTTCCGTTCCCTGCATACCGTAAAGCTTCATCATCTCTCCGAAACGTCTGTCCTGCTCCGAGACGGTCAGAATCGCGGGAAGCGTCATATCCTTAAGGTTTTCGAATTTTACCTTAAGCTTTTCATTTCCGCTTACCTTGATGAAAAGATCGGAAAGCTCCTTGCTTTCGAATTGTTCTCCGTCTCCCTTGAGAACCTCTGCAACATCGGCGTCGACGCGGAAAAACTTAACGCCTCTATCCTGTTCTATCATCGAAATGAATTGATTGTCAAGTCCTTTGTCGAGATATGCGATATCAATTCCCTCGTTTTCAAGCATGGAGATATACTGTGCCTGAGTCATCCTGTCGGTAGCATAATAAACGGTATTCTCGTGCTTCTCCTTAGCTGTTTCAAGATATTCGTCAAGCGTGACATATTTTCCCGAGGTAAGAGGATAGATAACCGATCCCTTTATCCTGTCATAGAATTTTTTCTCGCGCAAGCTTCCGTATTCGACGAAAATCTTGATGTCCTGCCAGAGCTTTTCATAGCTTTCGCGCTCGTTCGTAAAGAGCGCATTCAGCTTATCTGCGACCTTTTTAACGATATGCTGCGACATCTTTGCGACATATCCGCTGTTCTGAAGATAGCTTCTTGACACGTTGAGAGGAAGCTCTGGGCAATCGATTATTCCGCGGAGCATCAGTAAGAACTCCGGAATTACCTCTTTGATATTATCGGCAACAAATACCTGATTATAATAAAGCTTTACCTGTCCTTCAAGACTTTCGTACTCGTTTGTGATCTTCGGAAAATAGAGTATTCCCTTAAAATTCAGAGGATAATCAGCATTTATGTGAATATGGAAGAGAGGCTCTCTGTAATCATGAAACACCTTCCGGTAAAACTCAAGGTATTCTTCCTCGGTGCAGTCGGAGGGATTTTTCATCCAAAGCGGATGCGTATCGTTTATCGGCTTAGGAGCTTCGGGTTCCTTTTCCTCTCCATCCTCCTTCTTTTCCGTTTCAGGCTTTTTTTCGCCTTCATAATAGATTTCAACCGGCATAAATGAACAATATTCATTCAAAATCGCAGTGAGCTTGGAATCTTCAAGGTATGCCTCCTCGCCCTCTGTGATGTGCATGATCACGTCGGTGCCTCTCGTTTCTTTTTCGGAGGGTGCAAGCGTATA
>USPP01000070.1 GCA_900556615.1 uncultured Eubacteriales bacterium | reverse complement strand
CAGTCACGGCTCACCGCCACGATGGCGGGGCAAATAACAGGAATATTCATCAGAAATCACCCACTATTATCCTTTCTGTTTACAGTTATTTAATGTTTTTATGTAGATTTATAATTCTATCTACCAGTTCACTAATTCCTATGTATCCGATTTCCGCAACGCAACTATGTATTGTGTCCTGAAGCGGTGTAAGCCAGCGATCCTCAATCCCGCATCGCCCTATTGCGGCACCGCATATGCTCCCCGCCGTACCACCGTTACAATCGGTGTCAATACCGCAGGAAACGGCACAGGTTATCGTTTTGGTATAATCTAAATTACCGTGCAGAAGAGCCAAAACTGTCATGGCTAAATTATTCATTGTACCGGCAAAAGCCATTTTGGCAAACCTTGTTTCAATTTCTTGGCAAACCACCTCCCAATCATTTGTCATCGCGTAGCGTTCTCTAACCCATCGAATGGTCTCCGCTAAGCGAGATCTCTGCGGAATCACCGATAGTCCGCCATCTAAAATCTCGTCAACTGTAGGGTTTGCCGTTAATGCCGAAGCAATACAACCGGCAACGAACATCCCACCATAACACCCATTTTTTGCCAAGCTGAAGGAGCAATCCCGATAGGCAATTTCTGCAGCTCCGCGAGGATCCCCCGGGAAGAGATATCCCCATAGGTCAGTGCGGATCTGCCCATCAATACATTCGCGCCATGGATTTCCTTCCCACGGAATCATGGCAAGTTGCTCCTCCATGGATCGTTCGGTTTCCATGTTGACCATTCGATAATACGCCTGACGGGACGCACACCAACACCAATGATAGGGAATGTTCTCCAAAAAATTAATGCCAATATCGTAGGGTGTAAATCTTAGACCGTGCTTTTCAGCTAATCGAAGAGCAAGCAAGGTATAGTGAATGTCATCGTCGGGTTGAGCATAGTGAATGTTTCCCTTTGTCGAAGGGAGACAATCAGCTCTCAAATGCCGGTCCAACGCCGAGGAATAAGGGGAAGCATAGTCCATCAAGGGATACTCTCCGATGCTCTCCAAATAAGCACGGATAGCACGGCGATCCATCCCCATTTCAAAGGGCTTTCCCAAAATAACACCTGCAATTCGTCCGTTAACCGCTCCGCTCAGTCTATCCTCATACGCTTCCGCGCTCAGAGGAACCAATGTCGGTAATGGAGGGAACTCCGCTCGCATCTCGTCCCACGTTGTAGGCTCGCGGTACGGATAGTCAGCGCGCAATCCCTGCTTTCGACATGCCCACAATCTCTCGTACTCCACCCTCCAATCGATATGGCTTTCGTGATCGAGTTCCACCGTTCTACCCGGAAAAGGAAGCAACTCCTGAACATCACAGGGCATAAGAGCATGGCTGACATCATAGCCTTCTTCGTACATCGCCACATATTCTTCTTTATATATTAACTTCCAGTCTGCGTAGCCGGGCATATCAGTCTCTCCATATTATTTGTAAAATACACCTTGACATTTGGTCTGTTTGATTATATAATAGCATAGTAAACACAACATTTCAATGCAATTAGAGGTGATTTTCGTGCAGTTCCTACCTGATTCCTATCGCATTGAGTTAATGCCTCACGATCTATACGAGCCATATCATACTCTTACAACACACCATTATCAAAACACATCCGATCGCACCTCGGATATGCACTACCATACCTGTGCGGAATTCGGCATCTGTCGAGCGGGACACGGTGTTTTCTTTATCGGAGCGAAAATGATCCCGTTTCATGAGGGATGTATCAGTTACATGCCCGCCGGCGTTCCCCACATCGCCAGCAGTCCTCAAAACCAACCGAGTGAATGGAACTTTCTTTTTGCCGACCCCGAATTATGGGGAAACATGATCATTCCGAATAAGGGCTTCGTCGTACAGGACCCCGATATGATGATGCTTCTTGAAATGACTTTGGACTCCCTTCGTCACAGCACCGATAACGGTCGATATTATAAAGCCTTGATTCATGCCTTTTTTGCTCGGGAGGCCTGTCTGCGCGCATCGAACGTCGAGGACTTCAATGTAAAAAAACATCTGCAAGTCATGCCGGCTATTCAACACATCGCAAATTATTACAGCCAGCCAATCCAAGTATCGGATCTCGCAAAGATCTGTCAAATGAGTCCCTCCCTGTTTCACCGCGTTTTTCTTGCCGGTGTTGGCATGTCGCCCATTGCCTACCTAAATGCTGTACGTATTTCAGCAGCAGAAGCATGGTTGCTGACCAAAGAGGACTCTATAACCGATATTGCTCTTGGGGTTGGCTTCTCCTGTGCTTCTTCGCTTTATCGACAATTCGTCAAAAAGCATGGCATGTCACCAAATGATTTTCGAAAGCAGACAGAATCCAACTAACGCTACCCATTTCTTAAACGGAATCGTCAAAATCGCGGAACCGTAATCCATTCGCCGTCACGAAGCGCAGACTCATGCGCGCATATTCCGGCGGCAGTAATATTGCCCGCGAATTCTTCGTTAATCCATGGCTTGCGATTCTCAATGATACTGCTAACAAATTCATGCACCAAGTGCGAATGTGAGCCGTGGTGACCAGCCCCTGCGCCCTTTTTCAATGACTCCTGCGGATTTGTGGCATCATAGTATCCACCGACAGTGTATTTCCACAGCTCTTCCGGAAGATTCTGATAATAGTTCGGAAGCTCTACCGTTTCATAATGAACCGGGATTCCTCGATTGCCCATGTCACCAAGCTCACTCTCTATCTGCAGTGTTGTAACATAGGGTTTATCGTGATCAGCAAATCCCCACTCAAATGTTTTACGGCTTCCGTAAACCGCAAGTCCTTCCTTGTATGTTCTTGCCGTTTCAAAAAGGGAACGGGTTGCCTCAGCCGCAAGACCGTTTGCAAAATGGAGATGTGCGGTTTCTATCGGGAACGGATTCCCGTACGATTGCATCAATTCTTTACGCATTGTTCCGCTTCCGAGGCAAGAAACACGGTCAACGCGGCTTCCCGACAAAGCAACCAACGGTGCAATAGCGTGAGTGCCATACCAAAAAGGAGGAAGTCCATTCCAATAAGAAGGCCAATTCTCCATATCTTGATAATGAGAGCCACGCAAAAATTGTATTTTCCCCATCTCCCCACTGTTCAATAGCTGGCAAATGTAGTGATAGTGATAAGTATAGAGCGTCGTTTCCATCATCATATAATTTTTACCGGATTTCCGTACTGCAGCGCAGATTGCGCGAATATCCTCTAAGGACGTAGCCATAGGTACGGTACAAGCACAATGCTTCCCTGCTTCTAATACCGCAATCGTTTGTTTGGCATGGTCGGGAATACATGTAACAAGATGAACGACATCAACACTGTCATCCGCCAAAATGTCCTCCAAACTCGAATATACCCGAAGCGCGGGGTATTCCTTGACAAAATCACCCACCAACTCTGCATCGAGATCACAAACACCAACGGTCTTCACGTTCGGATGATCTAACCAAATCGGGGCAAAGGCACCACCAAACCGAAGACCCACTAAAGCCACATTCAAGCTTACTTTTCCCATAATTTTTTCACCTTCTCCAAATTAATATGATTTATTTATCATAATTGTAGCATATCATCCACAAAAAAGCCATTGACAGATCCCCATAAAAACATGTATAATATAGAAAACAGGAGGTGGAAATATGAATACGCCTTTCCAATACCATATGATGCGTTCAGTTAATCAAGCTTACGCAAACTGTTCCCCAATCGGACGATGCCATCCAAAACGCATTTTATCGGAACACGATTTCGTTTATATTTTAGAAGGAGACTGGATCATCGAACAAAACGGGATTTCATATCCTTTGAAACCCGACGATGTAATTCTCTTAACAGCGGGAGAACATCATGGCGGTTCCGTTCCCTGTGCTGATGGTACTAAAACGATATACCTTCACGTTAACGCCTTTGATAGCGAAATATTAACGAATCAAGAGTACAACACCAACGACGATACGATTGCCATTCCGGTTGTGATACATTGTCGAAAGTACCCACAAGTAAAGGATACTTTTTCCAAACTCGTTAAAACTTTTTCCTCAGACACACCTCATCGTAAAAAACGATTGAACACACTATTTCAACTCTTGCTTCTATATCTATACGATGCGGCGCAAGATCGTTTAGAAGCTCGTCAAAATGCCTTTGTCGAAAATATCTTGCAAACCATTCATGAGAATCCTCATACTTTTTTCACAAACGAAGCTTTGGCTGAGCGTCATTTTGCATGTAGCAAGACCATTGTTAACCGGCTTGTTTCCCACACCGGTATGACTCCTTACCAATATCAGCTTCATTACAAACTGGAAAACATTCGTGGCATTCTTGCAGCTGAACCAACCATCCGTCTTCACGAATTGGCCAAATCCTTCGGCTTCTATGATGAGTTCCACTTAAGTCGAATCTTCAAAAAACACTTCGGCGAATCCCCCAAGGAGTATCGCGCAAAGGTCCGTAATACGCACATGTAACACATTACGAGATAACAAAATCCATCGCTTCTTGGGCATCAACATATATAGTTAGTCAAAGAGAGCGACTCATAAAAGCCGCTCTCTTCTTCCACTATATATTTGTGAAGGGGTGGCAAGCAGGCAAACATTCAGTAATTGCTCCAAGTGCTTTTTACATCCTTTATTGAGTCAAACTAAATAATCGTGCATGCATTCCTACAAATCTCTCTCATCAACAAATTACAGTGCAAGATTCTAATCACTGACAACTGAAAAACAATAATTTATCTGGCTAAAAGGCCAAGCGAATCCTACAGCATTTCGTGCTTCTTCAGAAAACAAAAAACCACCCAATCGGGTGGTTTTCGTTGGTGCAACGGATGAAAACAAGGTTGAAATATTTTCGAGTGCTTCAAGACTTAGGTTTCCTCTTTGTTGCTTCCGTTATATACGATTTTTAGGTGGTCGTCGAACATATAAATCGCATTGATGAATGTATCGATGATTTTTCTTTTGCCATCTTGCTGTGTGATGTCTATCTTCCGATACCTGTGGCATTGCCTGTATATACAACATAATGCAATCTCCAATTTCTTTTTATCACAATAATCGATTTTTTACTATTACCGTTGTGTCTGATGATGACAATTTTATTGCTCGTTCATCATTGCCGTTTTAATTTTATAAACCCCGACATAGCAATTTAACGAATACCAATTTTTTAACAATAAGAAGGCACTACACCTTAACGGGGAGTAGTGCTTTTCTGCATTTTAAGGCATTTGAGGCACAAGACTTAGGCACCGCAAATACCGAAATGCACCATCAAAGTAAAAAAGCCCTTGTAAATCAAGGACTTTCGGCTGATATTTAACGACAAAAAGAAACAGTAGGTCGATACGATGTATCGACCTACTGTTCCTTTTTTGGTGCGGGCAAGAGGACTTGAACCTCCACCGAATCGCTTCGACTAGAACCTGAATCTAGCGCGTCTGCCAATTCCGCCATGCCCGCATATTGAGTTTTCGCTGTTCATTTTTACTCGGAGCAGCTCTCCGAGGCGACGCTACCTGAATCTGGCGCGTCTGCCAATTCCGCCACATCCGCATATACAGGATTACCTTTTTCTGACAACAAGCAATCTATCCATTTTCATGCAAGGAATTACTTCCGGTCAGACACGACTATGTTTCTATAAATCGTGACTGTAATTATATCATATATTTATTTTTTTGTCAATAGATATTTATTTCAAAACAGGAAATAAAAATATTATGGAAAAATACTTGACAAAAAGGGACAGATGTGATAGAATATTAAGCACTGAAAAGAATGCGCCTGTAGCTCAGCGGATAGAGTACTCGGCTACGAACCGATTGGTCAGAGGTTCGAATCCTCCCAGGCGCGCCAAAAATCCATCATAATTCTGTAAGAATTACGATGGATTTTTTTCTTATTAAAATAAACTGCCTTTCCCCCATGAAGGTCGAGAAGGAACAAATAATACCGCGAATATTTATTAAGCAGAATTTTTAACGGTTATAAAAACTGTGCAGCAATCGGTACCACACCCACAATATGAAAGAAAACCCTGCCTTTTTTATCTCCGGATTTTACAGAAAAAACGGCATCGGAACTCGGATATTGGGCTGAAAGCTGTACCGAGTTTCCTGTGAATCCGACATTTTCTGACGCATATAATATCCTATACATCTAAAATGTCCCTCACGTTCATTTTCTTTGAAGCGCGCGGCTATTGACAGCTTCAGCTATCGCATGGGTTTCGGTCTATAATAAAGCAAGCTTCCCAAGTTCACGGGAAGCTTGCTTTATTATAGACCAAGGGGTTTGATTAACAGGACTCCCTCGCTTTTATCAATCCGGAACGCAGAAAAAACCGTCATTCCTCCCAAATTCCGGAGGCACGGCATTTTCTCCAATCAGCCGATAAAGACTGTATCTTCTTGCCGGCGCCGAAGTTGACTTCCTTTTGAATAATATATTCCTTCTCTATCATGATGCGCAGAGCCTCCGCCGCTTCCTTGCGTTTTATCTTATTCAGGCGGGAGACAGCCTCCACAGTTGCCCAAAAAGTCGGATAAGATTTCTTTGCTTTGTTAGCTTCGAGATATTTCAGGTTTTTCAGTATCATTCTATAAATATCAAGATACGGATCCTCAATTGCAGGCAAAAGCACTACCCAGCTCGCCGTATTTCTGAGTTGGTTGCTCATAGCGCCGCGTATTGCATAAATGCCGACTTTTTTTCTGAGCTGGGATATCAGATAATTGCAGACGGAATTAAAATGACCGTCCCCGGAAAACAAAATAAAAGTATCTATATCCGATGAATTGATTGCTTTCTGATAAATATGATCAAGCATAATAAAATCGGTAAAATCTTTTTTAAAGCTTGACGATGTATTCTGTGTTTCTATAATATAATTCGAAACTTCACGTATTCTCGGTATTTCCTGGCGGAGCGTCGCATTGGAAAAGTCGGCAAAAAAAATAATCTCCTGCATCTCATATTTCTGAGACAAATCATCGCGCCACGCTTTGATATCGGGACGCGCATTATACATCTTGTCAAGCGAAATAAACCAATGCTCATAATCCACAAAAGCAACCGCCTTGGGTTTCCCGGTCGTTTTTTTTCGTTTAAATAAACCGAACATTCCTTTCCTCCTTTCCCTCAGAATCATATTCACCGCATATTTTTTCGGTATGCGAAAATATTCCATATTATTTTACCATATAACCAAGCCCAAATCAAGCAATAAATCTGAATTTTTGAAAAATAGTTTTTCAGCCGCCTTCGGGCTTCACCCCCAAACCGTTCCATTCCGGAATAAAGCTTTCTTTCGCCGTTTCCCCCTCCTGAATGAAGCCGTTCACGATC
>USPP01000069.1 GCA_900556615.1 uncultured Eubacteriales bacterium | reverse complement strand
CTTCTTGACCACGGTATGTGCGGAGAAGGGCTTTGGACTTATTGGAGACGCTGGAAGCCTGAGATGTTCGACGCTATTTCCGACGGTTTTTCTCCTCTTCGTTTCTGCCTCATGACATATCCGACAAACGCATACTCCAACCGTCCCTTCAGAGTCAAAGCAAGCCTCGCTACCGAAGATGCGTTAACTCCGGGTGTATATCCGGCTTCTTTCTGTGTCATCGGAGAATGCGGCATAGTATGGAAGAAAGACGCGGATATCGTTATCCCCGACTCCATGCCGTTTGCCGTAACGGTATTTGACGAGGAAATCACCCTTGACGTACCGACAGGCAAATATACGCTCTATGCTAACCTCAACAAAGGAGGATCCCCGACCGGAGAGAAGCTGGAGTTTTATATCACCGACGAAAGAGATATCAAGAGCACGAATGCTTTTCTTTATACCTGGGGTGTTGAAGATAATGTCAGAGCGTTCCTGACTTCACACGGTATAAAAACAGCGGCTTACGAAGGGCAAACCGACGCCCCTGTGATAATCGGAAATCCGGCTGATTATTCCGATGAGAACAAATGGATATCTCTCCGCAAAGCGATGGAACAGGGACAAAAAACCGTATACATGCAATCGCGGCTTTTCCTTGATCATAAAGAATTGGCTGAAAAAACCGGATTCGAAGGGAACTTCGATTGCGTTTACACTCAGGACTGGCTTTATCACAAGGAATATGTACCGATGCCTCATCCCATCTTTGAAGGAATAAAACCGGGAATGTTCGATATGGATTATATCGGAAGCGTTTTCCCGCACGAAACCATTGAAACCCAAGCAACTCCCGAACCGATTTGTTCCGGTTTTGTAACAGGAAATATTTGGGTTGAGGGAGCATACAGAAGCTCGTACTCCATAGCGGAAAGCAAATACGGAAAAGGAAGCGTAATTGTAAGTATGCCCTACATTCTGGAAAACATCGGAAAGAATCCGATAGCGGACCTTATGTTGATCAATACTGTACGTTACATCAGCACAAAATCCTGAAAAATACGCTTAAGGCAAAACCGACTCCGCCTGTTAAATAACAGGCGGAGTCGGTTTTCAATTCTTCATAAGGATCAGAACTTTGTTTTCATGCGCTGTCTCATTCTCCACACCAGCCGTCGGGTTAATCGACAGCCGGTATTCGGCTTTAAGGCAACACCGCCGGGTGCACGGTTAATGCCTTTGTCGCACATTTGCTTGCAGCTTTTCCGTCAACCTTCACCAATTTCGTCGGCAGAGGAGCCCACTCCTGTTTCCTCAATTGGTATTGTCTGACGAAAAATCCGGCGGCGTGACTGCACAACAATCCTTGTGCGGTATTGCCTTAAATCATATCAATCCTTCCCGCATTTTTCCGCATCAATTGCCAGCACGAGCATCAGAGCGCAAAGCGCATCCTGTTCGTTCGGCACATCAATCACATAGGTGTCGGTAAGCCTGAATAACTGCTTGGAAACAGTCGCTATTCTGCCTCCACCTTGTTCATAAATATTGTAGTCCCACGAGAAAATGTCTCCTTCTATATACCAACCGCAGCAGTCAATATGGTATCTCGGCGCAAACAAGGAAAATTCCTTGCTGATACAGCCAAAATAGCTGTCTCCGAGATACATCTCGAATTTAGGCAAAAAAGTGAATATCCTTTCCTTTACCGTACCGACATACTCCCCCTGAAAATCGAATATTTTTAAACAGTGCCCCCATGAAAGCTGTCCCTTTACCGTGTATATCGGTTCCCCTTTTTCATTATATACATCATAGCTGTCAAACCACGAAAAGAACCGCTGTTTGAATAAAAGTCTCATATCGCTTCCCTCCGGACTGATAAAGAAGATTTACTGACTTAAGGAATCACTGAATAAATCGTTAACGCAGATTTAATCAGCGATTCCTTAATTATGATTCTATGTCAACATAAAACACCGATGGTTAAACCTGTCGGAGTATTACAAATTAAAGACTGTCAGCGATTTCATAAATCAAATGCTCGGTTTTTGCCCATCCGAGACAGGGATCGGTTATGGATTTGCCATAAATATTCTCCCCTATCTTCTGAGCTCCGTCTTCAATATAGCTCTCTATCATAAGCCCCTTCACAAAACTTCTTACATCCTTTGAATAGCGGCAGCTATGAAGGACTTCCTTCGCGATCCTGATCTGCTCAAGCCAATTCTTACCCGAATTAGAGTGATTGGTATCGACAAGAACCGCCATATTTTGAAGTCCCTTTTCCGAATAAGCGTTAAATAATCCGATAAGATCTTCATAATGATAATTCGGGTGTGCCACGCCATGATCATCGACATATCCGCGCAAAATCGCATGAGCAAGAGGATTTCCGAGAGATTTTACCTCCCATCCACGATAAATAAAGGTGTGGGAATGCTGTGCGGCAGTGATGGAATTAAGCATAATCGAAATGTCGCCGCTTGTCGGATTTTTCATTCCGCAGGGAATATCAAGACCGCTTGCGCAAAGACGATGCTGCTGATCCTCAACCGAACGGGCGCCCACCGCCACATAGGACAGTACGTCAGAAAGATAGCGGTGATTTTCAGGATAAAGCATCTCATCGGCACAGGAGAAACCTGTTTCGCTGAGAGCCCTCATATGAAGAGAACGAATTGCAATAACACCCTTAAGCATATCGGGACGTTCATTGGGATTCGGCTGATGGAGCATGCCCTTATAGCCGTCTCCCGTTGTTCTCGGCTTATTGGTATATATTCTCGGAACGATGACAATTTTATCTCTCACCTTATCCTGAACTGTTCTTAAACGGGAGATATAATCAATAACCGAATCCTCATTATCGGCAGAACAAGGTCCTATCACCAACAGAAACTTATCAGATTCCCCTGTAAATATCTTCCGTATCTCCGCGTCTTCCGCGCTCTTTCTTTCCGCAAGCTCCGGAGAAAGCGGATACTGCTCCTTGATTTCCTTCGGTATCGGGAGCTTTCTGTAAAATTCCATATTCATGGCATTTCTTCCTTTCTTCAGCAAAGAATAATGACCTTTGCAGTGATTTCATTTATTTTTTCATTGGGACTTTATTTTGTTGTATATAAGATAATTTATTTTGGCAATACCGCGCAATGATTGTTGTGCGGCTGCGCCGCAGGATTATTCGTCAGACAATACAAATAGAGGAGGCAGGAGTAACTCCTCTGCCGACGAAATTTGTGAAGGTTGACGGAAAAGCTGCAGGCAAATACGCAATAAAGGCGTTAGCTACGCATATGTGCGGTATTGCCTTGAAAAAAACCGTGTTTCCGTGACCTTTACCTGACGTTGAAATAGAAAAGAGGTGTTTTCAAAGCAGTAACCGCTTATTCCTTTTGGATATTGTCAAACGCATCACGTCGGGTTGTCGATTTACGCATAATTTCTTTCATGGTTTCGATATCTCCTGTTTCAAGACTGTTTTTCAGCTTATCAAATTGTTTTGAAAAAAGCTCCATTTCATTAAGAAGCGCCTTCCTGTTCATCATAAACAACTCGCTCCACATATTTTCGTTAATATGGGCAATTCTGGTAAGGTCACGAAAAGAGTTACCCGTATAATCCTCAAGTCTTTCAAGCTCGTTACAGGTCATAAGCGTAATAGCGATGCAGTGTGCAAGCTGTGATACAAAAGCGATAACCTCATCATGAGCCTCGGGGGTAAGCTCCGAAATTTTTGCAAACCCCATTTCTCTGCCAAGCTCTTTGGCAAGCTCAATTGCTTCCTTTGTGTTTTTGTCAGTAGGAGTAACAATATAATTTGCTTCACCAAAGCTCTTGTCGGTACTGTTCCAAACGCCGTATACCTCCCGTCCCGTCATAGGATGGGCGGCAATAAATTCAACATCGGAACGCAGCATTAACTGTATTTTATATACAATCGAGCTCTTTACTCCCGTAACATCGGAAAGAACGGTTCCCGGGTGAAAATACTTTTGGTATTTTTCTATCCATTCGATAAAAACATGCGGATACAATGCAAATATCACAAGATCCGCTGCTCCTATCACCTCAGGAGACGGTTCTGTGGTTCCATAATCAATCATTCCTTTTTCGAGAGCATAGTCTATTGATTCCTGTTCAAGAGTAATACAGCCGACGCTATATCCTTTCTTCTTCAAAGCAATTGCATAGCTTCCTCCCATAAGTCCGAGTCCTACAATCAGTATTCGTGTATCTTTACCGAGTTTCATAGTAATTCCTTTTTCAATACCATCTATTTGTTATTTCATATGCCACATTCACTGTACGCCGACAGACAAGAGAAATCAGCGGCGCACACCGTTTCTTTCGGAATTCCCCTTCCATACGATACAGATTATTCCGATCGCCGCCGAAATACCCGCCGCGGCAAGAAGAATTCCGCTGCCTCTGACACGCTCCGAAGGTTCTGCTGCTTCGCTGGAGAGTGTCTCTTCCGTTTGTCCTTCCACACTTTCGGAGCTTTCCGGTATCCCTGACGAAAAAAACGTATCTGCAAAAAAATCCGAAGGTAATGCTCCCGAAGCTGCTTCTGATATCTCCGCAAAGGTCCCGCTGTCTATCGCCGCAAGCAATGCTTTTGCATAAACCTCATGTCCCGCCTTGTTGGGATGAGGATCAAATTCAAGTGCAGCGGCACTGACATTGGTAATGCCTTCACGGTTAAAGGGTTCATACACCTTTGCTGTACTATATGCCAATGTCTCCGAAGCAGCATGGATAATATCGTTCATTTTTCTGATATATTCATCGCATATATTTGAAAAATCAAACAGCGTAACGCCATAATACGGATTATATATCTCAGCGAATACGATTTTCGCATAAGGATTAAGCTCCCTCAGCATACCGTATATCTCAGGCAAATTTTCACCGAAATGAGCAATGGCGGCTTCAAATATGTCTTTTGCCGAGTCGGAGGTAAGCACAGAAGAAATAGCTTCAAAAAATTTTTCGCCGTTCTGAACTGAATCCAGAGCATCGCCTGCCACTCTTTTCAGTGATACAAGCAAATCATTAGAGCCTATCGTCACGGTGATAACCAAAGCTGCAGCCACGCTATCTCGCGTTTGAGAATCCATTCCAAGCAAAAGCTCCCTCAAACCATCGCTTGTCATACCGTTCACCGCATAGTTATCGACACCGTATCCAAGCTTTGACGCGGCAAGATAAACACAGCCGTCATGCTCTCTGTTTTCAAGGCCGTATCCGTATGATATACTGTCTCCAAAAGCGGTAAGCTTTTTGGGAGATTCTTCCCGTATTCCGTCCAACGCATAACAACTTGACAGCATCGCCGTCATTATGAAAATAAAAAATATCAGTGCTGCAAAAACTCTTTTCATTTTTTCAAGCCTCTTTGCCCCCGGTATTAGAATGATATACCCTGTATTTACTCCTCACGGAAAAGGGAAAACAAATCGCGGAAGAAATTGGGGTAGCTTTTATTAACCGCCTCTGATCCGGAAATCGTCCCGCCTGTAAGGGTAAGGAGTACCGCGCACGCCATTACAATACGGTGATCGTTGTGCCCGTCTATCGGTATGTCGGGCGCTTTAAGCGTCTCCGGAGGAATAACCGAAATACAGTTATCCCCGATCATAACCGTAGCACCGAATTTAGCAAGCTCGTCAGCCATAGCTTGTCCCCTGTCACTCTCCTTTATTTTAAGGCGATCGGTTCCGACAAGCTCACAGCCGTTCGCAGCAGCGGCAACAGCCATAAGCACCGGGGCAAGATCAGGACAGGAATCAACACAAATTGTCGGTCTGCTTCTCATAAGCCTTCCGAGCAGCTTTTTGATCACCGCATCTCCCTGAAGCGTATCTCTGTCCAGTCCGTTCACCTCGATATCGTTGCCGAGCGCCTCCAACGCCAGAAAGAATGCGGCGTTTGACCAATCTCCCTCCGCGCTCACTTCGGCAGGCTGATACTTTTGACCGCCCGGAATAATAATTCTGTTATCGGAGGTCATCTCCGTTCTTATTCCAAACTTCGAAAGAGCATTGGCAGTCATATCGATATAAGGCTTTGAAGCCACGGGAGGAATCAGTTCTATCACGCTGTATCCGTCAAGCAAAGGAAGCGCAAACATAAGTCCGCTTATAAACTGACTTGAAATATCGCCCGGAATCTTAAAATATCCGCTGGAAAGCGCACCGGAAACAATTATACCGTCATCCGAGCCTTCAAAGCTCAAGCCTTGTCCCGCACAGATTTCCTCATATACGTCAAGCGGACGCGACAAAAGCGTACGGCTTCCGGTCAGCCTTGCCTCGCTTTCGGAAAGCAGGCACAACGGTATAAAAAACCGGAGTGTGCTTCCGCTCTCCCGGCAGGGAAAAACTGCATCCCTCCGTTTCATGGGATCCGCCCCCAAAACCGTAACGGTATCGCCTTCTTTTGTGCATACCGCTCCGAGAGCACGAAGACAGTCAAGCGTTGCTTTCATATCCTCGGACTCGCTTATTCCGTGCACCACGCTCCGCCCTTCACAAAGTCCCGCGCAAATCAACAATCTGTGCGCGGCGCTTTTCGACGGCGGCGCTTTTACGACGCCTGTATATCTACCTTTTTTAATTTCCGTATTCATATCTTCTCCTTCTGGAAGGGCAGAAAGGTCTCATACACCGAAAAAACAGATCAAAGTATAAAATTTCCATCAGAATTCGCCTCATAAAACGACGGGACAACACTGCTTCCGCATTTTTTGTCCGTCTGAGAAACAAATCGATCATCCGTTATTCTTCAAAAAATCCTTTATAATCCTTTTGCCCACAACATCAATATTCCCATACGCCGGCACTCTCGCGTCACAAAGCGATTTATACAGCGGAAATCTTTCCATAAATCGTTTTTTTATATCTTCAAAATTAGAAGCCGTAGGTCTGTCCGCGGTAGGCATGAGGGCTTCAAGCGGTCTGTCAAGCCAATATACCCTGCCGTTTGCTTTCAGCTTGTCAATATTGCTTCGATTTAAAACAGCGCCGCCTCCCGTTGCAATGACCGCTCCGTTTATTCCCGACGAAAGCTCGGAAATTATCCTGCTTTCAACCTCTCGAAAATATTTTTCCCCACGCTGTGCAAAAATGTCCGGAATGGACATTCCTTCCGTTTTTTCAATCTCCGAATCGGAATCGATAAAACGTCTGCCGAGCTTCTTCGCCACGTATTTTCCGACGGTCGTTTTTCCCGAAGCCGGCATCCCGATAAGAACAATATTTTCCTTTTGAGAAAAGAGTTCGGAGTAAATCCCATCGGTAAGTTCTTTCTCCGCTTCCGTTCCAAAAAACAATTCATAAGCGGAAACCGCCTGAGCGACCAGCATATAAAGCCCTCCCTCCGCAGGAATCCCCTTATCAAGTGCCGAACG
>USPP01000068.1 GCA_900556615.1 uncultured Eubacteriales bacterium | reverse complement strand
GATAGAGCTTTTCCGTGCTACCGATGCTCCTTGGGCGGATTGGGTGATTACCGACGGATGCTGGATATACACCTGCCAAGACGAATCGTTGATCATGATCTGGTCCAATTGGGATAAGAATGGGTATTGCATTGGAATGGCCAAAAGCGCCTCCGGTGAGATAACCGGTCCTTGGGAGCAGATGGAGGAGCGTCTTTTCTCTAAGGAGAGCCTGGGGGATTATGACGGTGGTCACGGTATGATCTTTGCAGATTACGATGGCAAGCTGTGGTTATCCCTTCATTCTCCCAACGATTCCGATGTAGGATGCCCTACGAGACCGTTGTTTATCCCGATAAAAGAGGAGAGCAATCAGTTGGTGTGGGATCTCGAAAAGAGATGAAAAGCCACTGAGCCGTTTGACAAAGGCTTGCTGTTTTTTCGTATTACTCGTGTATAACAAAAACAAAATGGTAGAGTCCCATTTTGACAGATGCCCTTGTGATGAAGATGTGCTAACTGAAGATAAAAAGGATGAATGATTATGGTACACCATACAAAGAAAACATTTCAAGTGAATCCGCTCTTTACCGATCATATGGTTTTACAACGAGGGAAACGTGTTCGTGTATTTGGGGGAGGCACCGATTGCGGTGACAAGGTCCATGTCGTATTTGACGGCAAACGCTTTGATGGTATTGCCGGCGAAGACGAATGGGAGGTTTGGTTGGATGCAATGCAGGAGTGTTCCAAAGGCAAAACGCTTACGGTATATCATGGTGATAGCCAGTGGTGCTTTGAGGATGTTGTGGTAGGAGAGGTCTGGCTTTGTTCCGGCCAATCCAACATGGCCGTTTCAATACAATATATTTTGAATAAAGATCCCGGCGTTCAGGCGGAATACGATACGTATAACAATTGGACGAGCGTGCGTTATTACGAAAGACCATATCGTACGGCTACGCAACCTTATGTGGATGAATCATCATCATGCCGATGGAGCGTTGGTGTTTCTTTTAATCAAGCGAAGAATTTTAGCGCTGCGGCGATGGCGTTTGCTTTGAATTTGGCAAGGATGACAGGAAATACGGTCCCGATTGGTGTTGTAAACTGCTCGGTAAGTGGTTCTCCAATTGAGAGTTGGCTTTCTAACGAGGCGATGGTCGAGCTTCCGTCCTACTTTCCCGAGTTAAACAGCGTACACTATAATGGCATGCTTTTCAATATTGCCGGATATTCCTATGGAGGTTTCTTTTGGTATCAGGGGTGTGCTAACGCGCAGCCACACATGGCACCGGCATATCGACTCCAATTTGAGATGCTTCTACATGAGCTTCGCACTGCAACAAAGGATGCCGGGCTTCCAGCGGTTGTGATGCAGCTTGTTCAATTCGAGGATTGGTGTTCTTGGTTGAACATTCGTCAAGTTCAATGGGATTTGATGGAAATTCCTCGTGTCTATACGGTGTGCGGAATTGATCTCGGCTCCAATGTGACACCCAATAGTGCTGCTGTAGAGCGGGATGGCATCCATCCTACCGATAAATGGGCAGTAGGAAAACGCGCCGCCGGTGTTGTTGCAGACAAAATATTGGCATTGTCTCCTCCCGTCAACGGGATGCCGTTTGGCCTTTCGCCATCCATCGAATCAGCCCGTTTGCAGGGAAAGACGGTGCGGATTTCCGTTGCCGGAGCGAGGAGCCTTACCTCGTCTCGAGATGCTCTTGGTGGGTTTGAACTGCTGGTCGATTCATGTTGGGTTCAGGCAAGCGCGTATTTGGAAGGTCTTGAAATTGTTCTTTCGTTGGATGATATGAGGGAAAGTCCGAAAAAGCTTCGGTATTTGCAATCAAATGTAATCCCGGATGGTGTATCTTTCTTATACAATGAATACGGATTGCCTCTTGCTCCAACTATGGATATTTCGATTTTGTCGGGTGAATAAGAAAAAGCAGAATGCCCATTCATTCCCCTTTATGCTTTTATTATTATGATATAACATTAAAAGGAGGACTTTTATGATTCAAAAGACATTCTCGACATCTACTGGATATTTGCATATTCCGGTTCATAATTCAAGGGCAGATACCGCATTTTATGTTGAGGTAATCGCGGATGGCGTGACGCGCAACGAATTTTTGATGAATCTGCGTGTGTCAGAGGAGATACCGTATTTCTATGTTGCTATGCATACTGCTCGTTACAACGCATCTGAAGTAACGTTGGTGTGCCGTGATGAAAATGCTCCGGACAACCTGTTCGATGGCGTTTTGGAAGGGCGGAGTATTGGGGAGGAAGTGGAACTCTATCCTAACCTCTATCAAGAACCTTATCGTCAGAGAATTCATTTTTCTCCTGCTAGAGGTTGGCTAAACGATCCCAATGGTCTGTTCTACCAAGATGGCATATTCCATATGTATTTTCAGCATAATCCACTTGCAAACCAGCATATGGCTGTCAATCTTTCGTGGGGTCATGCTATCACTATCGACGGAGTCCATTTTAAAGAATATCCTGATGCAATAATGCCAAGAAACAGCCTGTTGCATGTAGCATCCGGAAGCGCTGTTGTGGATAAGTATAATATTGCCGGATTCGGCGAGAATGCTATTATAGCGGCTTATACCGATTTGGAATCGCCCTCGTATCTTGGACGAACTCCGCAGGATCGAAGTGCCGGGCAAAATATTATGATCAGTACCGATGGAGGTATGACTTTTAGAGACATTGTCAAGGATGTTAATCCGGTTATTCCTGTTTCACCTTATACACTAAAATGGCGCGATCCCAAGTTGCTGTTTATTGATGAAAAAACGCTTTGCATGGCAGTATATGAAACATATAAGGATCAAAACTGCGTAAGCTTTTATCGTTCACAGGATGCTGTTCATTGGGAGTTTTGCTCGCGCAATATGGATCTGTACGAATGTCCTGATTTGATGCAGCTAACTGCGGATGATGGAAGCAGACATTGGGTTCTTTACGGAGCAAGTGGACGATATTTGGTTGGAAAATTCGAGAATTTTACGTTTAAGTCCAATGGAAGTGAAGGATGGTTGGATTATGGTAATGCCTGTTATGCCGGGCAAACCTTTAACAATTATCCGAGCGATATGAGACGTTTTCATGTTGCATGGCTGTGTGATGGTTTGCTTTGGGCAAATGAAACCTCCTACGATTTGATGATGGATGTGGCATTTAATCAATCAATGTCTCTTGTTTGTGAACTATCGTTGTGTAAGGTCGATGATGGCTATCGTGTGTTCCGCAAGCCGGTAGACACACTTCGGGATCTGCGCTATGATAAGTGCAGCATCCTATTACAAGATCATCTCCCCCTTAATTTCCCCTGTGAGATTATCTTTCCATTAGAAAAGTCGATGACGGTAGCAATTGATGGAACCGGTTTTTCATACGATGAAAACACTCGCACAATCTCCTCAACATCAGGAAGACAATACAAGCTTCATCGAACTGATGTGCCAGATGTGCGGCTTTTTGTAGATCGCCGTTCTATGGAGTGCTTCATAGGTGACGAGATCAGCTTAAGTTACACCAATGATTTGGTACAAAAAGGCATTATGATAACGTGTGACGATCCGCCGATGGCTGAAATGTGGAAACTTCGTAGCATTTGGGAATAAGATTGGTGTAAGAAGATTGGAACGGAAGGATTCTTTTTGGCTTCGTAGATTTTCTATGAAATCAAGAGGAGTTCATCCAGCTTGATAGCTGACATGAATCGCATTTGATTGCATCATATCACCCGCATATGTCGAGTAATCCCTTACCAGATTGCTCAAAATTCTTTTCTTTTTATAAGGTAGAGTTTTGGTTTGGGTAATCGGTACCCATGTTTGATTCGAAAGGAAGCAAAAATGAAAGCAATCGTATACGGAGAGACCATATGGATGTGTTTCCCGAGGAGCAGGTCATTGGTGGTGCTCCCTTCAATTTTGCTGCCATTTAGCGCATTTAGGCAACGAGGCCTATCTGCTTTCGGCAGTGGGAAGGGATGAGCTGGAGACAGAGCGCGAGCTATGGCGGACTACCATGGCATCAAGAACGATCTAATCCAAGAAAATGACCATAAGACGGAAGCCTGTCCTGTCACACTGAATGAGAAGGGAAGTCCCTCCTATCATGTTTTGGCCAATGTGGCCCATGATCATATCACAGCCGATGACGCTATGATCGGTGCGATTCAAGCGCAGAAGGCAGAAGTATTTTATTTCAACACGCTGATTCAACGTTGTGAGGAATCGAAGCGATCCCTCATGCGGATCCTTAATGCTTGCACGTTCACGGAGATCGTCTGTGATATCAATTTGCGAAAGGATTGTTTTGGCCGCGACTCTCTTGCCCGTTGTATGGAAAAGGCCACGATGGTTAAAATCAGCGATGAGAAAGGACATTTCCTCTATGATCTTGGCTTATTGGAAGAGGGGGATTCCGATCTCCCTCATGCAGTCGCTGCCCAATATCCCCAATTTGAAAATGGTTGTTTACACCCTTGGCAAGAAGGGATCGGTGGTGCTGGATTCACAAAGTGGGATTCACTACGAATCGTGAAAGCTGGCCGATGTCAAGGTCGTTTCCACGGTTAGCGCAGGGGACTCTTTGGTGCTATCTTTCTCTCAACCTATTTTAACGGTGGTTCCATTTCCGAGGCTATCCACGCTGCTACAGAGCGGAGCAATATCGTTGTCGCACGCCGCGAATCGGTACCGTTTTAGACGAGAAAATAGGGGTAACCATCTCCCATTATACGCAGTTGATGTGCTCTTTTTGTCTAAGGCGGTGCAATGTCTGATCCGCGGTGCTGAAAAACGGTAGCATCAAAAGAGCATCAAAGGTGAGATCGGCCCGCACATTTCACCGAAATAGTGCGAATAGGGCGGGAATTTTGGCCCATCTCATCACCTCTAAACCCGCGTGTTGAGAGTTCGAGCCTTTCTCCTCCCTGTGATGAAAAAAAGAACTTTTGTCTACCGGACAAAAGTTCTTTTTTTACAATGTATCCGTTCCTCATCAGAACGGGTGGTATACCTTCGATGTGATATCGCACTTTGTGCGATGATATACACCTTAGGCGTATGAAGAAAATGGATATTATATCACATTTTGTCTTCGGCAAAATATATCATATGGTGAAAGCCCTATATCCATCGCCGTTAAGCGATATATCATTCCAGATCCTATCTTGGTGGTCTGTAAAAAGAATCGGCTGCTGAGGGCTTTGCTAAATGAAAAATAAAAGATGGCAAAAAGAAAGGAAAGGAGAGCAAGCCCCTTTCCAAACGCACATAAAAATGGTATAATAAATTGTTCAGAAATAAAATGCCAAGGAGTGTGCGTAATGAGTATACAAGTCTTTTGTATGAGGGTGGATGCGAGGACGTTTTGTCTTGCATAGGAGCATATATTAATTACAGTAAAGGACAAGAAAAAGTAAACCTTGAAAAGCTATACAGCTATTTTAATTCTAACAAAGACGGTTTAATTGAAATACATAGGCGAGGCTGGGATATACCCGTTCAGGAAGGCAAGGAGCACAGACATATGGGCTGTATGGAAAGCAATATATTTACCATTCTCGGCAATAGAATGAAAGGTCGTAGAGCTTGTTGGAGCATAAAAGGTGGTAATAATCTTGCAAGAATGCTTTGCCTAAAGGCAACAAACAGACTCTCTGAGACACTAAATACATTATCTCAAATGGTATTACCTGAAAGATATGCAAGTGAAGAAAAATTACCTATGTCAGCAAGCAAAATACCGTTAAGAGTCGAGAAAGGATATAACGGATACACGAAAGGCGGAGCTTTTCCTGCAACGGCTAATTACGAATGGCTAAGGAACATAGGTAAGACGGCTTGGTAAGCCAAGCCACTTGTGGCTTACCCATGGTTACGCCCAAGTATATCCGAGACATCTATCAAGGGCGGCTTTACCGTTCATCTTGACACTTGACAGAGGGATGAGTGATGTGCTACAAAACAAAAAAGCAGCATACTATAGGTATACTGTCCTCATACTACTTAACGAAGGTGATCTGCAATAGACTGCGTCAATGAATTTTATTGAACATCAACAAGGAAATCTTCTACCACAGCTTCAAGATGAATATGTATCTGCCCTATTAGAAAATATATTTCCATCTTCATTATACCATCTCTTTCAATGGCGTAAGATCTCCTATATCCATATCAAGTGCATTACTAATCTTAATCACAGTATCAAGTTTTGGGATGGATTCTCCGCTTTCAATATTGCGTATTTCTCTGTCACTCATATCAATGAGTTCTGCAAGCTTTTCTTCGGTCATTTTTATGCCTATTCTTTTTATGTGAAATATTTGACCATAGTTTGTAGTGTCGTCTGTTTTCTCATTTTTCATACTGTCCTCCTACAATATTATTGCAGACCACTATTATATTGTATCAAAGGAACATACGAATGTGGAGGAAACGCATTTCCTCTTTCGCCCTTTTTTGCAATTTTCTTTTGACAAACATTTCGGGGGGAATTTATTATCTTAATAGCATTTTTGTGTATTTGTAAATAAAAATTTTTTGCCATCTTTTACTTGACAGATACAAAGCTGAAAAAAAGTTGCATTTGCCGAAAAAATATGTTATAATACCCATGTTATGATTACATTAAAAAACCGGAGATTTCAAATTTCATGAAAAACTCACTTATTATGCTCTTTTTCGTTTGCGCCGGAATCGTTTTCGGTTCCCTTGTTGCTCATCTTTCAAAGAGCGTGGAATGGCTCTCTTGGCTGTCCTATGGAATGGAATTCGGAATAACCTCCCCTTTCGTCCTCGATTTGAGCGTGCTTACTCTTACGCTCGGAGCAACCTTTAATCTGAATATTGCCATCATTATTTTTGTTGTTGCCTCTGTTTTCGCCGGGCTCTGCGTAACGCGCAGAAAAAGATAAACCTGTTATGATAGAAAAGCTATGAAAAAAATTATTCTCGCATCAAAGTCTCCGCGACGCCTCGAACTTCTTCGTATGCTCGGACTAAATGTCGAAACAGCAATTCCGACTATCGATGAAAGTACCGTCGAAGCAGACTCGCCGACGCATCTTGCCGAAAAACTGGCAAAGCTCAAGGCGGAAGACGTTTATAAATCATTTCACCCGGAAGGGAACCCGGTAATTGCCGCCGACACACTCGTTGAAATCGGCGGTAAAATTCTCGGAAAGCCGCGTTCCGTCGCAGAGGCGGGAGAGATGCTCCGACTCCTCTCCGGTAAGCTTCACTATGTTCATACCGGTATTGCCGTTATATACAGCGGTACAACCGCTTCTGCAGTCGAAACCGCCTCGGTTCATTTCCGAGAGCTTTCAAACGAAGAAATTGACAGCTATATTATGTCGGGGGAACCCATGGATAAGGCGGGAGCATATGGAATC
>USPP01000067.1 GCA_900556615.1 uncultured Eubacteriales bacterium | reverse complement strand
GAAAAGGAACAGGAGCGGGAAGCGGCTTCCGAGGCTGGATTGATCTTCCGGCTAATTACGACAGGGCAGAGTTTTCCAGAATAAAAGCTGCTGCGGACAGAATCAGAAAAAGCTGTGATATCTTTATTGCAATCGGTATAGGCGGCTCTTATCTGGGAGCGCGTGCCGCTGTGGAATTTGTGAAATCTCCTCTTTACAACTCTCTGAAAAAAGAAACCCCCGATGTGTATTTTGCCGGAAACAGCATTAATTCCGCATATTTAAATGAACTGCTTTCTCTTTGCGAGGGAAAGGATGTTTGTATAAATGTTATCTCAAAATCAGGGACTACCACGGAACCTGCTGTTGCGTTTCGTGTGTTCCGCGCTTGGCTTGAAAAGAAATACGGAGAGGAAGAGGCTGTAAAGAGAATCTTTGTTACAACCGATAAATCAAAGGGAAAGCTTAAGGAGCTTGCCGATGAAAAAGGGTATGAGACGTTTGTGGTTCCCGATGATATCGGAGGGCGTTATTCGGTTCTGACGGCGGTAGGTCTTCTTCCGATTGCAGTCGCAGGAATCGATATCGATTCTATGATGAAGGGCGCTTTTGATGCGCGTGCATCGTACACAGATACCGATATAAGCAAAAACGATTGCTATAAATATGCTGCAATTCGTAATATTCTTTATAGAGAAGGAAAAACATCCGAAATACTTGTCTCCTATGATCCCGCACTTACCATGTTCAATGAATGGTGGAAACAGTTGTACGGCGAAAGCGAAGGAAAGAACGGTAAAGGACTTTTTCCCGCTTCGGTAGTCTTTTCCACCGATCTTCACTCTCTCGGACAGTATATTCAGCAAGGGCTTCGTAATATTTTTGAAACGGTAATTGATATTCGAAATGATGTCAGCCCGTTCGCAATACCGGAGGATCCTGCCAATATAGACGGATTGAATTTTATTTCCGGCAAGACCATGCACGAGGTAAATCATAATGCTTTTCTTGCAACCGTTCTTTCTCACACTGACGGCGGAGTTCCGAATATCGTTCTTGAAATAGAGGGAAGAAGCGCATATGATTTCGGCTATTTGGTATATTTCTTCGAGCTTGCCTGCGCGGTGTCGGGATATACTCTCGGCGTAAATCCCTTTGATCAGCCGGGAGTTGAGGGCTACAAGAATAATATGTATGCGCTTCTCGGAAAACCCGGAGCCGAGCATGATAAGCGCCGCGAAGAACTTAAATCACGTATTAACTAATTATATACATGGAGGTAACTCAAAATGCTGAAACTAATTGTTGGACTCAAAGGCTCAGGAAAGACAAAAACTATCGTGGAAATGGCAAACAAAAGACTTGATGAGACCAAAGGAGCAGTGGTGTTTATCGAAAAGGGAACAAAGCTTATTCATGAAGTGAAATATCAAGCGCGTCTTCTTGATACAGATGAATATCTTATCTCCAACGCAGCGCAGCTTTATGGTTTTGTTGCCGGAAATTTCGGCGGGAATCATGATGTGACCGATATTTTTATCGATTCTGCACTTAAAATTTGCGAAAATGATGTGAAAGAGCTTACCGCTTTTCTTGACAAGGTTATCATCTTTATGGAAACACATCCCGTGAATTTTGTTGTTACTGCCTCCATGCCGGCAGATGAGCTTCCCGAAAAATACAGGAAGTATCTTTAATTTTGAATAATCGCCGGTAAGCTGTTTTATGTAAAAACGGCACCTTATAAATTTCCCCAAGTATATCTGTCTTTTCATTTCCCCGTCTGTCCGCCGGATAGACGGGGCTTTGTCAATAAATTATCTTTGATAACGCGTAAATGCTTTATTATAGATAATAGCAATTTTATGATCCCGGCATAGAATAATAAGGAAGATGCAAGTTGAAGCAGTGTTGCCAACGGCTTCTTTATCTAAAAAATCGGGAGGAAATTAATATTATGGCAGATAACAGAGCCTGCTCACCGTGCGGCAATGCCGGTCGCGAAACAGTCTGTATCGATTGCAACCGCATACTTGACAGTTGTAAGGATAAAGACTGTTTTTCCGACGTAAGAGTATATCTTACCGAATTCGGGCAGGAACTTATAGACAAATGCGCGGCGATCAGAGTAAAATGTACAAAAATCGTCGGCGTAAATATTGATACAGAGCCGGTACAGTTTAATCGTGGCTTTTATCAGATACTTATTCGTTTTTATGTAAAAATTGTATGCGAATGCTGTGTAAACGTCGGCAGAGCGCAGGAATTTGAAGGCATAGCGGTGTGCGACAAAAAAGTGATCCTATACGGAAGCGAAGGAAATGTTAACATATTCAAGAGCTGTCCAAGTTGTGATTTTTGCTCTCCGGTGCCGGAGGGGAGTGCTACAACCAATCTTCCTACAGTTGTTGTTGAGACGGTTGATCCTATTGCGCTTTCAATCGGTACAGAGGAGAGAAATCGCTGCTGCTGTCAATGCTGCGGGGTAGGAGAAATACCGGAAAACGTATGCTGTTTTGTAGACGGTGTTTTGACAGACGGCCGTGAAGGATGCAAGCGTCTTTTTATAACGCTCGGATTTTTCTCAGTTATCAGAATTGAGAGACCGGGACAGTATTTGATAAGCGCTTCTGAATATAGTGTTCCGGAAAAGGAATGTGTATCGGGAGATGAGGAGGATCCGTGCGCCATATTTGAAAAAATGGCGTTTCCGGTTAACGAATTTTCTCCGCCTTCATACAAATAAATAAATCGGAGCTGCCATAAAACGGCGGCTCCGCAAATCGGAGAAAAAATGGACAAGCAAAAAAATACGATAGGACTCTTAAATGAGCATACGCTTCACCTTTCATTAAAAAATTATCTTCAGCCGGATAAGCGATTTCAGGAACAGGAATATGAAGGGTATATTGCCGATATCAAACAAGATCATGAGATTATTGAAATAGAAACGAGATCTTTTTCAAATATCAGAAAAAAGCTTGGCGTATTTCTCAAAAGCTGTTCCGTTACCGTTGTGTATCCGATTGCATCATGCAAGTGGATAATCTGGATCGATCCGAAGAGCGGAGAACTCTCAAAAAGGCATAGATCTCCAAAGAAAGGACGTCCGAGCGATGTTTGCTATGAGTTATATAAGCTTAAGCCTTTTTTGAAGCATCCTAACTTTCATTTGAAGCTTATCATGGCGGAAATAACGGAGTATAAAAGACGCGATGGCTGGAGTTATGACGGTAAGAGAGGTGCAACGCGGGAAGAGCGTATTCCGGAAGCGATTACCGAGATCATTGATGTTCGCTCCCCTGAGGATTATAGTAAGCTGGTGGATGTGATTCCGGAAGGAGAGTTTACTTCTGCTGAGTTTGCAAAAATAAATCGCTTGCGCGCAAGATATGTCTGGTATGTTATAGATATTCTTGTATATGTTGAGGTTATTGAACGTTTGGGTAAGCGGGGGAAATTTTATCTTTATCGCAGATTACAATAGCTTTTTCAGCAGACGGATGGCTGAGTCGTTATCACAAGTGGCGAGAAGAACAATATATCTTCCTCTTGTAAATATTTCCGGTTTTTTTGCCGGAAAATCTCCTTCTTCTTTATTATATAGTTTAAGAAGACTTTCTCTTCTTCCGAGCAGCTTAGACAGTTCTTCTATATCGGTTGCATTCTTTGCTTTTATCACATGTATTTCAAAAAATTCAGTGGAATCCGAGACAATGATTCTGAACTCTTCGATGAGATCCCATTCCGGTAAACGTGTTTTCTGCCCGGTATATAAAAAAGAAAAATCTTCCGGCGAAATATAGCCGGCAGTATATTTTTCAGCATATTTTATGTATTGTGTGCAGGAGGGAATGTCCGGATAAAGATTCAGAAGCTTAAACGCGATTTCATCTGCCGATATACCCTCTTCCGCACAGGAGAATAGCGATAACGGAAAAATAATACATAAAACCAACGCTGATATTTTGGATAATTTTTTTTTCATTTGAGCATAGCTCCTTTGGATAGGATAGTATCTGTAATATTAAATCTGTATGCGGATGATGTAATGCTTATGATTGTTCACGGAAAATTAATAAATATTCCTTCATGGCTCTATTGCAAAAATAAAAAAAATATGATATAATATAAAAAGCATGTAGGGGCATAGCTCAGTTGGTAGAGCAGCGGTCTCCAAAACCGCGTGTCGAGAGTTCGAGCCTTTCTGCCCCTGCCAAAATGACCACCCGATCGGGTGGTCATTTTTTCATATAAAAATGGGTACACCCATGTAACATACATGGTACTTCTATGTAGGGAACATGGCGTTTCACTGAAAGGTTGCGTGATAGTTGCTGGCGCAACCGTGATCGGTTTGTTATACTGGTGGCAGAAAAGGAGGGCATCACTATGAAAACGACGATCATTCTCTTTTTGCTGTCCGTTCCGGTATGGGCGGTGCTGGCATACGTGGTGTTTCTGATCATCAAGGCGCTGCGGAAATACATTCGGTCCGAGCCGCTGCGGTTAGAACGGGCGGAACAGGCCAAAACATTGGGAGAGACATTGAAGCGCCGTCGGACGGCGTGCAAAATGACGCAGGAGGTTGTGGCGGAGGCGCTGGGCGTCAGCCGGCAGGCGGTCTCCAAGTGGGAGAGCGGCGCATCCGATCCAAGCACGGCGAACCTCATTGCGCTTGCAAAGCTCCTCGGCACAACGCCGGAGGAGCTTCTGAAAGAAAGTCAGTAACAGCAGAAGAGCGTCCTTCCATACGGCTTTGCCGCATGTGGTAGCTGTCCATAAAACAGGTTTTGAGAAACAAATACTATGGCAGTTGCCGGACAAGGGTTGCTGACAAAAGGGGTATGTGTCATTAAGGCACATGCCCCTTTGCTTTTGCAGTTGCCTTTGTTGATGGTAGATGGATAGGATGGATTTTGTACGATTTAAGGTCGATAATCCGGAATTAGCTTCCCTGTGAGCAACGCAAAAATCATGGGCAATGATGCGTCCATGCCCTTGCACAAGTACAGCTCATAGGTCAGTTAAATGCCGATTTCCAACCTGTTTCATAAGGGTACTTCTGAGATGTCATCTTTCAGAAAAGTAGTCAGAAATCCCTCACTTAAACCAATCCTTGTGAGGATAGGGAAGAAGTTTGCTGAAACGATAATTTTGTCCATTATTCCGCGCTTCTGCAATCTGTGTACTGCGCTCACCGTTCCGCTCGCTATTGCATGGTTACAATTAGTTGTTCACCATCCAATGAACAGTGGAATCCCTTTCCATAAGCAGTACATCATTTACAGAGATAAAAACCTCTGAATATTTGAAAGCTGTTTTTGCTTGTCTGGCCAAGTAAGTAGGATAGACAAGTACAAAGAAACATGCTATAATTCCTATAAATACTCTAAAAGACCACGTTAACATGTCAGGTCGCTGTCTGGCGGCACTTATTAACGGAGGTTTGGGTTATGAATAACAAACAAACGAAAAAGGCTACGGTCGATGCAATCAATGTGATGATCCGCCACGCGGACAAGGGGCCTTCCGGATTTTGGGTGGAGGATCACGAGGGCTGTGGCAATCCGGCGGTCTTTCCGGAATTTGAGGAGGGCTTGAAGCGAGGAAGGCTCGTCCAGAAAGAGCACTATTTTTGCCCATGGAATACCGCCATTATGTACGGCGATGGGCATGGCAACATAAACACGGGGTGTTACCATAGCTGTTCTATTAGCAAGGCAAGGTATCTGACCACTGAGGAACTTAAAGAAGTTCTTGTCCGCTTCAAAACACGCATGGAAAATGGCGATTACGATTGCGTTGAACATTTATCTCCATTGCTGACAAAAGACGAAAGCAGACACATAGAGGATCGCATTCTTGCGGAGCAGTATGAGTGCGAACGCTGCGAAAGGCAAAAGCGGCAGGAGCGGCTCAAAAAAGCCGCTGCTCTGATTGCCAAGTATCCAGATAAAAAATCGCTTTTGGCAATCAATTATGGAGAAGATACATGCGTAGATGAAGAAGACGGCCTCGTATTTTTCAATCCGGATTCTCGTAAGGATGTCGTTGGCGCAGAAAAGATGTCCTATGATGAATATCTGGATGTCCAGCTTGCTTCTTTAGGGCACGCTTATCGTTCCGGATTTGCAAACGGCATATTTAATTATCTGCTTGAATTCAAAGGACAGATTGAGAAGGTTAAGCCAAAACATATTTGCTTCAAGCGGATTTTCATTAGTGGAATGTACACCGATGGGACAATGTTTGACGGAAAAGAGGATCACGTCTGGATGGACAAATCCGGCTTTGAAGAGTGCGCCGTTGGTGACAGTGTTTCGTTCTGCGCCGAGGTCTACCGCTATGTAAAAACCGGAAATGGAAAACTGATTGACTACGGACTGCGTAACCCGACAGGCATCCAAAAGATCGAAGCCTACGAACTTCCCAGTGATGATGAACTGATTATGCAGGAAGTTGAACAGCTTATCTGCGAGACTTGCTTTCTAAGCGAGCAGTGCAATCGCAATTACTGTACAATGGATCCAAAGAAAAAGCGTTTGCTCAAACAAGAAATGTTCCGTGCAATAAAGGCACAGACAGATAAGGAGACGCAGAAATGAAACGATTCTTTCTTATGTGGGGACTTGTAATTGCATTGTTGTTAAGTGGGTGCGGATCGTCAGCATCCCGTGTTGAAACACTGAAAAGCTGGTCTTTCCAGTATAACGAGGGAACAAGCGATTACAGCCTTTTCTTTGGCTTGGCTGATAAAAATGATAAGTCCCTGTCAGCCGATGT
The DNA here is from genome assembly GCA_900556615.1 of uncultured Eubacteriales bacterium. Classification (GTDB taxonomy): domain Bacteria; phylum Bacillota; class Clostridia; order Oscillospirales; family CAG-272; genus Colimorpha_A. The sequence continues at coordinate 682 of USPP01000067.1, read as the reverse complement.
CGATGTGGATATTCGAATCGTAAATGATGCGGATGAAGAGGTCTATACTGGTACAAAGTCCGTTTCTCCTGATGATTTCAGCTACTATACCAGCCAAGCTGCCGGAGAGCAGTATCTTGCCAATGTGAGAATCCCTGCCGCTGAGATCAAAGCCGGAAAATCCGCAAGCGGGAAGGTTTATTTCACCGTGTACAAGGAAAACGCAGTTCAGTTTGACGAAGTAAACTGCGATGCTCTGTATTGCTTGCCTATTGAAGATGTTCAAGTGACGTTTGATTCATTTCCGCTGGATCTGAAGGTGAAAGACTTCATGGGGAGTACGGCATCCGTGATCCAAATTCAAGGAGCCGAATTTAAGTTTGACAAAGACTATTCTCCGCAGCTGACCATTGCGATTACCGGAGAAAAGAAGAGCGGGAACAGTGATTCCGGGTATGATATGATTAGTTATAAGCTGTATGACAGTGCGGGTTATCTGGTAGACTCCGGCAATATATACCTATCTTCTCTGAGCGCCGGAGATAAATTCAAGGATGACTCTGTTGTGATCTATGACGTTACTCCCGGCGAATCCTACACATTCCAGTTATCAGAGTATAGCTGGTGAGCTTTCGTAATTTTTCACGAACATAAGGGCTTGGGACTATCCCAAAAATGAAAACAGGGCGTTTCGGCGGTCAGC